>JAPUJS010000240.1 GCA_027296045.1 bacterium
GGGGCTGAAACACGATAGCAGCATTCACTGCGACGAACTCATCAGCATCCCAAAATCATCTCTAACCCACTTTATCGGCACGCTATCCCTCCCAAAGCTGCAAGCGCTCCATGAAGCGCTCACTGCCGCATTGGACCTTAAGACGTTCACATAATCCATTCAAGCCCCATGGATGTCGCATCAGAACGCACAAATGTTTCAAATTCGGCTTTCAGGGGGGAAATTCAACCACTACGCGCTTTGGGCGGCACATCCCACACTTGCCGTCGGGCATTGAAATTTGCCCGGTAAGGTGCAGTGTCAAAGTTCGGCAGATGAACTTCCACGAGGTCTATCACTTCTGAAATAACCGCTTTCAGTTCATCCACCCCATCTTGCGGCGGCATCCGAAAGGCCTGTTTGAGCCTTCTGGAAAGATCTACAGGCTTGATCTGCATCCCTCCAATCATCTCGTCCATCCGTTTCATATAATCCGGGGTCGGCACATACAACCGGTTCAGCCCCAACAGCGCTCCCAAAATCTGCTGTTCCACCCGAACGAAAATGTCACACAGCGCCAGCACATCATCCCGCGCGGCCAGCATCTCCTCGGCATACCAGAATCCGCGAAATAGCAGGTGCGCTTCCAGCATCGTCACCACCAGACCGTCGGGATACTGAGCCGCCTTGTCTCGCCACTGCGCCACCAGGTCGTGTCCCATCAACGGCACGCCGTGCTGGAGAGAGTATAACCGGGTTTGTCCGTCTGGCGCAACTTCACATCGGTCCACCACTTCGCTCAAATACCCCTCCATCGTCGCCACCAGAAACGTACTCGTCGCTGCGTGGAATCCATCCAGCGACATCTGCTCTTCCCACTCATAGGCGTCCTCATTCAGCCCTTCTAAAACAGCACCGCACCCTTCCACTGCCGCAATCCGATCCGCTTCCGTGGGCGCTTCATCATAATACACATCGATCTCCAGATCCGAATACCGATCCGCACACCCGCGCCCCACCGACCCGGCCACCATCACCACACGAGTCTTTGGATTCTCCATATAAGAAGCCGCAATCCTCTCGGCCAACTCATACCGCCACTTCGAAGCTTCTGTCATCCCTTTTCCCTCCTGGCGAAACGTTATTACCGCTCCGAAATTTTCCCTGCCAATCGACGCTTGCGGATGATCGCCTCTGAAAATGACCATGGCCACCGGACTGGCGGTCTCAAAACCAGTTTCGTTAAATGGAAATACCTGTCTTTGTGATTCGGGGCCCTCACGCCGTCCTGCAAAGACGGACGTGAGAGCCTTTTTGCTGTACCCGCCGGTATGATCCGGAAACTTTGCGCCGTCCCGCCAAAGACTCACGCAAAACAGGTACAGACAAATTCATTTTTAACAATATGTTATTTGGATTTTCCCCAAAACAGAAACGCCTGCCCCTCCCTAAATGCCATCATTTTCAACAGCATAAAGGGATAAGCAGGCGCCTCGAGGACTGGTGTGGCGATTCTGCTGGAACCAAATAAGCGGTTCCGAATATTGTTTTTTCAGCTGGCCAGTCGGGCGAAAATATACCGATTCGAGTTTGTCGCGTCAAGAAAAAAATTAGTCATGTCATTTATAATTAAATATTTACTAATAAAAAACTTCTTCTTTTTCAGCTTCTCTTATCCTTATCACGACCATAGAGATTGTCCAAGTGCTGGAACAATTGCCTTTCGAGCATCCTATTTTCCGTTTTCAGCCTCCCTCTTGAAAGATTCTGCGACCGGTCGCAGAATTGGCCTTCGAGCGATCTCACCACCCCATCTCAGCCTCTTTGATCCTGACCAACGCCTCCAACCGATTCCCCAACCCTTCCCACCAGCCTTTCTCGGCCTCCACTTTTTCGTGCCCGCTCAATCCCGTTGATCTTTACTTTAGAATGCCGTATTTTCCCATCCAGACAATCCAATTTCATCCCTCCGTTTGAAAGGAGTCCCTGAATGAGCGCAGCACTGGATTATGGTGTACAGAGCTTCTGCTTTCGTCACTTCAAAGACAACGCTGAAGTCGCCCAAAAAGTAAAAGACATCGGCCTGGACAAAATCGAAGTCTGTCAGGTACACGCCGATTTTAAAGATCCTGACAGCTGGAAAGACACCGTCAAAACCTACCAGGACGCCGGCGTCTCAGTCATCTCCATCGGCGTCCAGACCTTTTCTGGCGATCCCTCCGAAAAATCCTTCTTCGAATGCGCCGCCATTGCAGGGGCCAAACACATCTCCTGTCACTTCCAGCTCGATTCCTATCCTAAAGCCATCACCCAGGTGCGCACCTGGTGTCAGGAATATGACATGCGCGTCGGCATCCACTGCCACGGCGGCTATCACTTCGGCGGTCAGCCCTCCGTCTTGAAGCACCTCATCGGACTGGGAGGCCCTGAAGTCGGTCTTTGCATCGACACCGCCTGGGCTATGCAAATCGGCCCCCGTCAGGGCAACCCGGTCAAGTGGGTCCAGGATTTTGCCGGACAGGTCTACAGCGTGCACTACAAAGACTTCGTCTTCGACAAAACTGGCCAGTGGGAAGACGTGGTCGTCGGAGAAGGCAACCTGGACCTGAAAGCCTTTGTCGACGCCCTGGAAGCCGACGGATTCGACGGCATGGCCGTCATCGAGTACGAGGCCGATGTGGAAAACCCCGTGCCTGCCCTCAAATCCTGTGTAGAAACCATGCGCAAACTGGCAGGATAAATTTTCTGCATCCTTGAATACAACACATAGATCGGGGAGACCGAATGGGTCTCCCCGACACGGAGAGGGTTCACCCCAAATCCGGAATCTGCCAGTTGGCAAACCACCTCGAATCCTCCGGCGGCGGTTCATCGTCATTTTGCATCGAAGCAAATTCCTTCATCCTCGGCCGAATTTCATCCTCCCAAATCTCCTCAATCTGCCCGTAGGTCAACGGCGTGTGATCGGGCTTCAACCGATCGTATTCTGCCCTCAGTTCCTCGACCTTGCTTGCAATCAAATCAACCGTATCAGCCGCCATTTGCTCGCCCGCCCTGCGGCTGGACGTATCCACATATTCCCCCATCGCAAAATGAGGCCCCGGCGCATCTGCATCGGGCAAACGTGAAAGATC
Organism: bacterium; assembly: GCA_027296045.1. Lineage (GTDB taxonomy): Bacteria > Latescibacterota > UBA2968 > UBA2968 > UBA2968 > JAPUJS01. Next base: position 3,114 of record JAPUJS010000240.1, read on the forward strand.
CACACAATCGGGTGCCACCGCCCACAGCAACGACGTTTCGCCCCGTCCTGCGTGTCCCCCCAATCCATTCTCATCGCCAAACCGGGATTGGGTTGTTCCCAAACTGATGAGAGAATGCAGCCGCGTCGAAATATGCTTCTGGAGGATCTCCAGCACAATCGGAACGTCCAGGCGATGCGGCCCCGAGTGCCCCGAAAAAAGCACCGTGACCTGAAACCCCAGGGCGTCTGTAGCCCGAATATGATAGCACATATTCTTCAAAAACATCCACGGGGGCATGGCCGTCAACCACGGCCGAACTTGCCCCACCTTTCGATGCGCCCAGGCCCCATAGCCGCCGGACTCGTGGCAGTGCCAGTATTCAGGCGGTGCAACAATCCCACCAATTTCCCGAGCCGCCAGACACAAAACCCCGTGCGCCCGAATCGCGTCCAGCCCCAAAGCGTTGTGTGGGCCGTGTGGCTCACACAGGCCATAGGGCAGATAAGCCACCGGACACGCCTCAAACGCGGCTTCCAATTCATCGGGGAACATTCGCTCCCACTGAACTTCTCTTTGTTCCATCGTCCTACCTCCTTTATCAAATAGGTTCTACCACCCACAATAGCACACAGCGACAACTCCTGTCAAGACACAAACCGAGGCCTCCTTTTTCTTTTGCCTTTTCCCCCCCACCCCCTAAATATCCACCTCATCTCAGTACCCCTACCAACGCGAAACCCTTACTCCAAAGGAAATCCGCCATGAAAATCATATTCAGCTCCGGCGACCGCTCCGAAACCCGCCTCCGCTACGCCAAACAACTCGGCGCCGACGGCGTCTCAGCAGGAACCGAATCCCTTCCAGGCTACCGCGAAAAAGGCCACGCCACCCCTGACATGCTCACCAACCTCAAAACCACCTTCGAATCCTACGGCCTCTCCTTCCTCACCCTTCGCATCGGCAACAGCGACATCCACGGCGTGCTCTACAACACCCCCGAAAAAGACCGGGAAATCGACAACATCTGCAAAACCATCCGCGCAGCCGGAGAAGCAGAAATTCCCTTTGTCTACTACAACCTCACCCCCTGGCGCAGCCTGGACACCGCCTGGCCCGACACCTCTTCGGCACCCGAGTTGCAGTCCGACGACCTGCGTCACGGCTCGGGCCCCGGTCGCTACTACCGTCCCGAAGGCCGGGGCGACGCCACCTTGCTCACCCACACCACCTCCCGAGTCCAGGAAGACGTCGAGAGCACCCCCGAAGCAGAAGTCGCTCCCCACGGCCAGATCTCATCCGAAGAAATGTGGGAACGCACCACCTATCTCTACGAACGCATCATCCCGGTTGCAGAAGAAGCCGGCGTCAACATCGGCGCCCATCCCAATGACCCGCCCGAACCCGTCTACCGCGGCGTCGAACAAAACCTCAACACCGTAGACGGCCTCAAACGCCTCGTCCATCTCGTGCCCAGCCCCCGAAACGGCCTCCTCTTATGCATCGGCACCCTCCACGAAATGGGCGACGACACCATGGCTGCGGTCGAATATTTCCTCCAGCACAAAAAAATCTTCCACATCCACTTCCGCAATCCCACCGGCACCGTCCCCGACGGCTACTACCAGGAAGACTTCCTCGACGAAGGCGACCTGGACATGCTGGAAGTCATGCGATTGCTCAAAAAATATGACTATCAGGGCTTCATCGACCCCGACCACGCCATCGGCATTGCCGGAGACGAAGGCGGCAAAATCGGCTTTGCCTGGGAACTGGGCTACATCAAAGCGCTTCGAGATGTGGTGCTGAAAGAATAACCGTTCGCCTGTGAAGCGGTGGTTGTTTTACGTGTGAAGTTTCGCAAACAAGAAAGAAGCCACCCGCAGCACGGGTGGCTTCTTCCTTTTTGAATGGGATAGCTAAAACGACACCACCTGAATGAACCCGTACAGACCGGTCAAATTTTCCCAATCCAGGCCTACCACCTATATTTCATGTATCTCCTTACTCTTTATTTACCAAATAGTTAAGAAATTTCCACCAAAAAGGTATAAAGTTTGCTCCCAAAAGAACCGAACATATAAATATAGATCCCGCCCCGGGAGAAGACACCTTCATGCAAACCTGCTTTCCAATTCCGCATTGCCGCACCACATATCTCGTTTTTGTCCTCTTCACACTTGCCCTGTCATGGATGGCACTCGGCAACCTGTCCGGTCATTTGATCAATGCCGAGGGCGACGAACAGGACCTGCTGCACGACGTCCAGCACATCAAAACCAACCCCGCCTACCTCGTTTCACCCGATCGATGGGCCCCGGTCCGTCCCCCGCTGGACCTCCTTTTTCTTATTGCACACACCCTCTGGGGCTATTCGCCGGTCGGATACCACCTCCTCCAGATCGGCCTCCATCTCCTTGCCACCTTGCTATTGGCCTACACCCTCGTCAAACTGGGTGCCGATCGAGAACTTGCCCTCCTCTCCGCCCTTTTTTTTCTGCTCAATGTGGCCCACTTCCGAAGCGTCCAGTGGGTCATCCTCATCAACTACATCCTGGCGCTCATCTTCTCCCTGACCGCCGTGATCCACCACGTACGCTTCCTCGAATCCAACCGTCCCTTCCATCGCCTTGTCACCCTCATAGCCCTTGCCGCCGCGATCTTTACCCATCCGTCCAGCGCTGCAGTCGCCCTGTTTTGTCTTTATCTCTCGTGGCAAAAACAAAGGGCCCTCCGCCCGCTGCTCACCCAGGGCGTGCCTCTTCTCTTGGTCGTCCTGATACTGACCATCTTCTCCTACCTGGTCTCTCCCCAGCACCAGCAGGCACAGGGGTTGATCTCCAACTTCGATCTCAGCCGCATCCTCTCCAACCCCTTCTGGTATCTGGGCCGTCTCCTCTCCACCTCCTTCTATCTCACACCCGCAGGAATCGGCAATATCCCCACCGCCTGGGAAATCGGCCTGGGCGTCCTGGGATGCCTATCTGCCTATCTCCTGTTCCGATACCGCATCTTCCCGGCCGCCGACTGGGCCATCTGGGCCATCCTGATGGTCTTGCCCTTTGCCAACAATGCCCTCGACCGACAAATCGTCGGGCCCTCTCGACAGCTCTACCTGGCCTCTGCCGGCACATCGGTCGCCCTTGCCTGGGCCCTTCGCGCCCTGGTCATGCAAACCCAGGATTGGCTCACACGTCGACAAAAACAAATCGTGTTCGCAACGCTCCTTGCCGGTCTGCTGCTTGCCTCTGGCGTTTCCCTCAAGCGTGCCTCCAGTATCGACTCCTGGCTGGTAGGCAGAAGCTATGAAGCCATCGGACGTTTCAAAATCGCTCTATCACAATACCATCTGGCCCTGGAGGAAGGAGATTCCATCCTGCCTTCCAAAGTATATGCCTATCTGGCCGTCACCGCCTTCGGCCAGGGCCGGTTGCCCCACCGCGAACTGGCGCAAGGACTTGCACATTATCCCGACGATCCACAACTCAACCTGATGATGGGAATCACCACTTTTGCACAAGGCGGTTCCCGTGAAGCTGAAAAGCAAATTCACCTTGTTCTTAACGCAGACCCCCATAATAAAAAGCTTCTCTCCCAGGCGGCCATCTCTCTCTGCAATCTGGGAATCTCCTATTACAACCATCTCCAACGCCACCAGGACGCCGTCCGACTCTTCCAGAAAGCCCTCGACCTGCAGCCCAACTACACAAATGCCTACTATAATCTCGGCAATGCACAAATCGCTACAGGCAATCTGAAAGAGGCCAAAGTCGCATTTCAATCCACCATCCAACGCCAGCCCAACCACGTTCTCGCCCACCGAAACCTGGGTGCGGTTTACTTTCAAGAAGGGCACTACAACAAAGCCATTGCCTCCTTCCAACAGGCCGTCCAGTTAGCGCCAAAAGACCTCCTTGCCCAACTCACCCTTGCAGACGCCTACTCCAAAACAGATCGGTTCCAGCAAGCGGTTCAAACCTGCCAGAACGCAATCTTGCAGCACCCCGACAGCAGCCGGTCCTACCGAAAACTGGGTGCCATCTACTTCAACCAGGGCCGGTATCAAGATGCTGCAACTGCCTTCCAACAGGCCGTCAAAAAAGCCCCCCAACACACCCAGGCAAATTTCTACTTTGCCCAGGCCCTCCATTTCGCTGGCAATATCCAGGCCGCAGATCGACAATACCAAAAAACCCTCGCACTCCTGCCCGACACTTCCTCCGTCCGACAACGCATCCTCGCAATGTACGCCCCATAAACTCCCACGCCCTCCTCTTTTTTCTACTGGCATCAAACCGCCCGCTACCCTATCTTAGCCCCCAAAACAAACACCCGCAAATTCGGTTTTGTCTCACAGGTGCAAACAATCCATGGGAGGAGTCATGGTCGATCTCACCGGCAAAGTCGCCCTCATCACAGGTGCTTCTCGGGGCATTGGCCGGGCAACAGCCGTCGAAATGGCGCAGGCAGGTGCCCAAATCGCCGTCAACTACTACAGCCACGGCGAGGAAGCCGAAGAGGTTGCTGAAGAGGTCCGCCGTTCCGGCTCTGAGGCCATCACCTGCGGCGCCGATGTCTCAAACCGCGAAGCCGTCGAGTCCATGGTCAAAGCCACCGTAACGGCCTTCGGTCGTCTCGATATCCTGGTGTCCAACGCCTACTACTCCAAGCGAGAACCGTTTCTGGAACTCTCCCTGGAGGCCATGCGCCGAACCATCGACGTCACCCTCTGGGGCGCTTTCCACACCGCCCAGGTCGCGGCCCGACAAATGGTCGCCCAGAAGCAAGGCGGCAGCATCCTCTTCATCTCCTCGGTCCTCTCTTTCATCCCGGTGGCCACCTCCTTGCCCTACAACACCGCCAAAGCAGGCATCAACCAGATGTCGGCCACCATTGCCAACGAACTGACCTCCCACCGCATCCGATCCAACGTAATCGAACCCGGCTGGACCGACACCCCTGGCGAACGCCAATACAGCACCGAAGAACAGCTTCAGGAAGGCGGCAAAAAACTGCCCTGGGGCCGACTGGCCACCCCCCAGGACATCGCCCGATCCGCCACCTTCCTCTCGTCGGATGCGGCCGACTACATCACCGGTGCTGTCCTCCGTGTAGACGGCGGATACTGGTTACAACAGCCCTAAACCATCCAAAGCATTTTCCCATTCATTTTCCAAAACCAAGGAGATCCCATGTCCACCGATCTCGCCCAGCACATCCAGGAAACCCCCCTTGTCGATACCCACGAACACCTCAACCGAGAATCCGAATGGACCGATAACGGCCCCGACGTCCTCCAGGACCTCTTCGGCAACTACGTCCCGGCCGATCTGAGAACCGCCGGTGCAACAGACGATGCCCTCAAGCGCCTGATGGACGCCTCCGACCCGGACCTGAAAGGCCGTTTCGAAGGCATCCGCAAAGCCTGGGAAGCCACACAGTTTACCGGCTACGGAGAAGCTGTTCGACGGATTGCCACCGAAATCTACGGCCTGCCCGAACTCACCTCCGACGGCCTGGAAGCCGCCCAGAAAAAACTCACCGAACTCCAAAAACCCGGAAACCGATACCGGATGCTTCACGACATGGTCAACCTGGACCACATCCAGACCGACGACTTCTGCTGGCCCTGTCCGCCCGACGAATCCGGTCCCGATTTTTTCTTCTACGACCTCTCCTGGGCGGGGTTTTGCGCCGGCCGCGTGGAACCCGAAGCAATTGCCAGTGAAACCGGCATCACGGTCACCACCCTCGATTCGCTCCAACACGCCATGGAAGCCATCTTCGAAAAGCACGCCCCCTGCGCCATTGCCGTCAAAGCCCAGCATGCCTACAACCGCACCCTGTTCTGGCAAGAGCGATCCCGGAGCGATGCCGAACGCGCCCTCCAGGCCACACTGGGCTCCAAGAACCAGGTCTCTGAATCCACCCGCCTTTGCCTGGGCGACTGGTGCTGGGCAAGAGGTGTCGAACTATCCATCGAACACAATCTCCCGTTCAAACTCCACACTGGCTACTATGCCGGCAACAACCGCATGCCCGTCGATCGCATCCAGTCCGGCAACCTTGGTGCGTTGCTGTCCAAATACCTCGATGCCCGCTTCGTACTCATGCATATTGCCTACCCCTATAGCAACGAACTCATCGCCATGGCCAAACACTATCAAAACATCTGGGTCGACCTCTGCTGGGCCTGGTCCATCAACCCGCTCGCCTCCTCCGACTTCGTCCGCCGCTTCATCCACGCCGTTCCCATCAACAAACTCTTCGCCTTTGGCGGCGACACCCGCTGGCCCACTTCTTCGGCCGCCTACACCCTCCAGTGCCGCCACTGGCTCACCCACGCCCTTCACCAGGAAATGGCCGAAGGCCACCTCACCGAATCTCAGGCCATCCACATCGCCACCCGGTTGATGCGCGATAATCAATATGACTGCTTCGATTTGGAAGGCACCCGAGGGGCCATTCAGAAAACAATGGAGTAAACATGAGTCCATATACCATTCGTATCCTTACCCTCAACATCTGGAACTACAACGACCCCTGGCCCCACCGCCGCAACCTGATCGTGCAAACCATCAAGGATACCAACCCCGACATCATCGGCTTTCAGGAAATCCGCCACGACGGCCAATATGACGCAGACGGGGGAAATCAGGCCCAGCAACTTGCCGAACACCTCCCCGGCTATTGCTATATCTACCGACCGGCCCAGAAAAACCCCGAACACGACCGCTGGGAAGGCCTCGCCATCTTCTCACGCCTTCCCATCCTTTCCTCCAGCCATATCCAGCTCTCCCGCAATCCGGAAGACGACCGTGACAACCACCAGCGCATCGTCCTCCACGCCGAACTCAAGACCCCGTCCGGACCCATCCACTTCTTCGACACCCACCTCTCTTTAAGCCAAAATGCCCGGAACCGCACCGTTCAGGAAATCACCGCCTTCGCAAATCGCTATCCTTTGCCGCACATCCTGGTCGGCGACTTTAACGAACGGTCCGACCAGAAAGCGATTCGTCACATCACAGATGGGGCCGGTTTTCAGGATGCCTGGAATCACCTGCACCCCGACGATCCCGGCCACACCTATTCATCGGAAAACACCTACATCGGCCAAAAAAGCGAAACCCAGCGCGGCCGTCGAATCGACTACATCTTCGTCCAAGCCTCCCCCAAAAGCCATTTGGTCACCTGCAAACGCACTGCCGACCAGCCCGATTCCGAAGGCCATTTTCCTTCCGACCACTTCGGACTGATCGCAGACATCAGCCTCGATGCACCATGAAACCCATTGTCGTATCCACCTG
>JAPUJS010000241.1 GCA_027296045.1 bacterium
CGATCTGGGTCTTCTGATACACGGCTTTCACACAACAGGCCAGGGGCTCGACCAGAGCGGCGGCATCGTAAGAAACGTGTTCTGGAAGCGGAAAAACCAGGTTTTCGGGTGCGACGCAAAATTCGGCAAATCCCCCGTCCCGCCCGCTTCCGAAAGACGCTCTACTTGGACAGAAAAAATACTCACCCACCTGGCAATACCGACACGTCCCGCACGCCTCTGAAGCCGTTGGCATCACGGTTACCCGGTTGCCCAATTGCACGCGGGTCACATCGCTTCCAACCTCCATCACTTCGCCGGAAAATTCATGGCATAGTGTCACAGGTGGATGGGTCCCATAGCCCCCTTCTTTGATGTGCAAATCCGTCCCGCAAAGCCCTCCTCTCTGAACGGCGATTTTGACCTGGTCAGGAGCTTCAATGCCCGGCTCCGGAATATCGCACAACTCAATATGTCCCGGGCCTTTGGCGACTTTTCGGACGGCACGCATCGGTCAAAACATCCCCTTGACAGCAGTCACCACATCTTGCTCGGTCGGAATCGTTGCATCTTCCAGCGGCTTGCTAAACGGCACCGGCACATCCATTGCACCCACACGGGCAACGGGTGCATCCAGGTAGTCAAACGCCCCTTCGGTCACCACGGATGCCAGTTCCGCCGTTACCCCAAAACTTCGGTGCCCCTCGTCCACAATCACGGCCCGTGACGTCTTGGCCACCGACGCGACCAGGGTCTCCTTATCCAGTGGCACCAGCGTTCGCGGATCCACCACTTCGGCGCTGACCCCTTCGCCATCCAGAATTTCCGCTGCCGCCATCGCCACATGAACCATACTTGAGGTTGCAATCAGGGTTACATCCGACCCTTCACGCATCACATTGGCCTGACCAAACGGAATCGTATAATCGCCTTCCGGCACCATCCCCTTCAGCCCATACATCATCTTGTCTTCATACACAATCACCGGATTGTTGTCTCGCACAGCCGACTTAATCAGCCCTTTGGCATCCGCCGGCGTAGAAGGCACCACCACCTTCAACCCCGGAATATGTGCGGTCCAGACATGCAGGCTCTGCGAATGCTGGGCCGCCGAAGATCGGCCCGCCCCCAGCGTTGCCCGGATAGTCAGCGGGACCTGACACTGTCCGCCGGACATATACCGAATCTTCGCCGCCTGGTTCACAATCTGATCCATCGCCAGAGCCATAAAATCTCCAAACATCACCTCCACAATTGGCCGCATCCCCGTCAAAGCCGCGCCAACACCCAAGCCCACAAACCCCGCCTCGGTAATCGGCGTATCCAACACCCGCTCCGAGCCAAACTCCTCGTGAAGCCCGACAAGGATTTTGAACACGCCTCCGGCAGCGCCCACATCCTCGCCCATCAAAAAAACGGTCTCGTCCCGCCGGATCTCTTCGGCAATGGCCTCTTTTATGGCCTCTCCATACGTCATTTCTTTTTCAGGCAAAGACATGCTCGGTCACCTCCTTCACATCTGGATAAGGCGCTTCTTTGGCCGCTTCCACTGCATCCAGCACTTCCTGTTCCACAGCCGTCTCAATCTCGGCAAGCGCATCTTCATTCACATCGCCTTTCCCTAAAAGATGCTGCTCCATCCGTTTAATCGGATCCTTGTCCATCTGTTCGTCAATCTCTTCCTGCGACCGATATGCAGTGCCCGGATCTCCCACGTGATGCCCGCGATACCGATAGGTATCACACTCAATCATCGAAGGCCCTTTTCCGGAACGCGCCCGTTTCACGGCCTTTTCCACCACCTCATATACCGCAATCGAATCGCTGCCATCCACCACAGCGCTCGGAATCCCGAACGGCTTCGCCCGATCTGCAATCTGCTTGCCCGCCGTCACCGAATCCGTCGGCGTATACTCGCCATACTGATTGTTCTCACACACATAAATCACCGGCAACGACCAGATGGCGGCCATATTCATCACTTCGAAAAATATGCCCTGGTTGGAAGCGCCGTCACCAAAAAAGCAGACCGCAACCTGATCGGTCTTCCGCATCTTTGCCGACAGGGCCGCACCGGTTGCAATACCAAATCCACCTCCGACAATACCGTTTGCCCCCAAAATACCCATCGACATATCGGCAATATGCATCGAACCGCCCTTCCCGCGGCAATGTCCGGTCACCTTGCCCATCACCTCGGCCATCATCGCATCCAGCTTACCACCCTTGGCCACGCAGTGCCCGTGTCCCCGGTGGGTGCTGGTGATATAATCATCGTCCCGAAGCGTCGAGCAAACGCCGACTGCCACAGCTTCTTGTCCGATGTACAGATGGGCAAGCCCGTGCATCAATCCCTGGGAATACACATTCCAGATCTGTTCTTCAAAGTGCCGAATGCGCAACATACCGCGATACATATCCAGCAAAATCCGCTGATCAACTGCCATGAACGCCTCCTTAAATCAGAACTTTTTTAAAGCCATCCTTCCAACGTCGCGACATCTTCCAGCCTTCTTTTCAAATCCCGCAAATACTGTGCCGCCAGCATCCCATCGGCCAGCCGGTGATCCACAGACAGGGTCAGTTGCATCACCTGTCGCACGGCAATCGTCAGCGGATCGCCAAAGGGCCGCACCTGCGGTAAAATCCCACCCACCGCCAGGGCAGCAGCCTCCGGTGGATTGATAATCGCCGTAAAAGACCGCACCCCGAACATACCCAGATTGGAAATCGTAAACGTTGCCCGTGCCCTTCCTCGCAACCGGCCCTTCTGGGCGGCCTCCACGGTGCCTATTCGCTCTTTCGCCAGGGCCTGCAAGGTCTTCTTCTGCACATCTGCAAGCACCGGCACCAGCAACTCTTTCTCCGTACCCACCGCCAGTCCAATATGGACGGTATCGTAGACAAACATGGCATCGCTGCCTTCCAACCGGGAATTCAGCGAAGGATAGTCCATCAACGTCTCGGCCGTCGCCCGCATGATAAAATCGGTTGCCGACAGCTTGATTCCCCGATCCTCCGCAATCTGTTTCCGCCAGGCTTCGGCATCGGTCATATCCACCTCGATATCCACATAAAAATGGGGAATCGTGGTCTTGCTCATCACCATCCCTTTTCCGATGGCCTGCCGCATGCGCGACAAAGGAACCGTCCCTTCCAAACGCACCGGTGCAGGCTCGGGCACCGCTTGCTCCCGTATGGCTGCAGCAGCCTCCACATCCCGCTTTACAATCCGCCCTCCCGGACCCGTACCCTGAAGGCTTGCCAGATCGATCCCCAGCTCACCTGCCAGTTTCCGTGCCGCAGGCGACCGCTTGATCCGCCTGCCACCTGGAAGGGCGACCGCTTGCACCGGTTCGGATACCGCCTCGACTTCCTCTGCGACCGCTTCGGCCACGGTCTCCCCTTGCCCTTCAAACGGCTCGTCGGCAGTCTCTGTGACCACAGCAATCACGGAAAGCACCGGCACGGTCTCCCCGTTGGACACCACAATTTGCCTCAGAAAACCGGCCTCCGGTGATTCATATTCAAACAGGGCCTTGTCGGTTTCCAATTCCAGCAAAGACTCGCCCTTTTCAATGCGATCGCCCACCTGCTTGAACCACTGCACCACCGTCCCCTCGTCCTGCTGCAACCCGTATTTGGGCATAACAATCGACTTCGCCATAGCATCTCTCCCACCTCACAACAGTTGTGATCTATTTTCAGCGACCCCAAGAATACGCATTTCCCATTGATTCGCAAGAAAATAAACATCCACTGGTTCATCCCAGCAGAGAAACACCAATAAAAAAACCACCTACAAAACAGTGAGTTCGCAACCCAATCTCGCTCTGTCTCCCTCAAGTCCCAAAGCTCTGCGCAAAAATTAGAAAATCGGGAAAATCGACGGCCCCGTTGCCATCCAGATCGAACGCAGCATCAAATTCCGACTCTCCCGCTCGCTTCCCGAACCGACGCGCAAACTGGAGAAAATCCTGAAAATTCACCGCCCCATCCCCATCAAAATCCGCTTGTCCGGTAGCGGTCACCGAAAGATTAGGCTTTGTCGGACCACGATAAACGCCAACCTTCAATACCGTTGGCGTAGCAACTCCCTCTACTCTGCGAATCAGATGGTTGTCCTCATCGGCAATATACAAATCACCCTTCGCATCTACAAAAACACCTTTGGGATCATTTAACCGGGCATCGGTTGCAGGTCCCACATCGCCGTTATAACCACGAATTCCTGTCCCGGCAATGGAAAAAATGATCCCGGACGAACCCTGGACGGCACGAACCACATTGTTGTCTTCATCCCCAATAAACACACTGC
>JAPUJS010000242.1 GCA_027296045.1 bacterium
GAACTCGTCCTCTCGGCGCTGGCCGCCGGCTCGAACTGGCAGGCCCTTCTGGAACAGGCTCGCGAGTTTCGCCCCGCAGCCGTGGCTCTGGGCGACGAGGCCGCCGCGGCCGCCTTTGCGTCGGCTTATCAGGAGGCTCCCTGGCAGCCGAAACCCGGGATCTACTCGGGGAGCAGCGGCCTGGTTTCGATGGTCCGGGAGACGGACGCAGACATCGTTCTGGGTGCCATCTCGGGGGCGGCCGGCCTTCCCGCCGTGGTGGCCGCCCTGGAGGCCGTAGGGGCGAGAGATGTGGCGATCGGACCGGATCTGGAGGGTTCCTTCGGTTTCGGTGAAGCGGTATTCGCGGACCAGAGACAATGCACCTCGATATTTGCCAGGTCCGCCCGTGTCGGGCAAAAAGCCGTAGTGGAGGATCTGGAGAGGGTATTCGGCTTCGATGACTTCGACGGGGTTGTTGGAAAAGTTGACCACAATGGAGGCACAGCCGTCAATGCCGTCGCGGTCGGGGCGACCACCCCAGCCGCTAAAGAGGAATTCCAGAAAAACAAAGGGAGTGCGGTCGGCCGTGTAGCCGCCGATGGAGATGCCGGTGTCACCGCCGACTTCGCAAGCGGGCACCCGATCGGGTGCCATCTGGGCCAGGGCACCCATAATGGTGTTGGCCAGGCGAAAGCCGGTAAGACCACGGGCGGCCACGGGGGCAGGCATCACCGGGTTGACCAGGGTGGCTTCGGGAACGCGTACGTCGATGCAGCGGAAGCAGCCGGAGTTGGTGGGCACTTCGGGGCTCATCAGACAGCGCAAGCAGGCATATACGGCCGATTTGGTGAAGGAGAGGGCCGAGTTGATGGCGCCTCTCACCTGGGGGGCGGTGCCTTCAAAGTCGGCGGTGAGGCGGTCTCCCGAGACGGTGAGGGTGCAGGTGATAGGGATAGGGTCGGGGTCGATGCCGTCGTCGTCGATCTGGTCGGTGAAGGTATAAACGCCATCGGGAAAGGCGGCAATTTCGGCTCGGGTGAGTCGCTCGGCGTAGGCAAGGAGTTCGGAAAAGCCGGCTTTGAGACGGTCGAGGCCGTAGCGATTTACCATGGTTTGACAGGCCCGTTCGCAGATGTGACAGGCGGCAAGTTGGGCCCTCAGGTCGCCAAGCGCGTTTCGGGGCACCCGGACGTTGCGTTCGAGGATGTCAAACAGGGCAGTAATGGGCCGACCGGCTTCGTAGAGTTTGACGGGCGGGATGCGCAGGCCTTCCTGGTAGATTTCAGTCGAGTCACAGGCGTTGCCCCCGGCCACACGGCCGCCGATGTCGGTGTGGTGGGCAATGGCCGAGGCAAAGCCCAGGAGGGTCCCGTCGATAAAGATGGGTTTTTAGAGGTAGATGTCGGGCAGGTGGGTGCCCCCTTCGTAGGGGTCGTTGAGCATGAAGACGTCGCCGTCTTGGATGTCGTCTGGATAGCGGTTGAGCACGGCGATTAATCCGTCGGGCAGGCTGCCCAGGTGGAGGGGCAGGCAGAGGCCCTGGGCGACCAGGTTGCCATCGGGGTCTAAGAGCCCGGTGGAGAAGTCCATGGAGTTTTTGAGGTTGGTGGAATAGGCGGTGCGCACGATGGTGAGCGCCATTTCGTCGACGACGGATTCGAGGGCGTTTTTGAGGAGTTCGAGTTCGATGGGGTCAAAGGTGGGCATGGGGTACCTGTTTCAAAAATTTCGAAATTTGCCTCACTGGCGGATCGTAACATTGTGCTTCGGGTGCAATCGGTGCAGGATCGAAGCGCATGTTGCCATTGAGATGACTTTTGGTGGAAGGGCAATGTCTGTCGGATGTCTCAACCGACATTGCCGTGAGGCTATGAATAGAAGGATAGATACGAAATCCGGGTGCAGTGTCAAGGGGTTTGATAGAGTAAGAACAGTTCGTATTGATCGGGTTTCAAGGCCAGCCGCCTTGACCAGGTCGGGCAGATAATAGCCCCAAAAAAAAGCGTTGATCCAAAAGATCAGCGCTTTTCAGGTGGGCGGTTGTGATTATTCATTCCGATCTTGATCCGGATTGAAGTATCGAACATCATCACCTCTCCTATCATGAATCAGCTTCGAGATCAAAAATGTCTCCGTCGCCCAGGTCGGTGTCTGTGTCGAAAATTTGAACACCTTTTCCAACAACAACCGGCTTGATTGTTCGCTGATTCGTCTGCTGAGCGGTCTTCTGAGCCGACGGTCCATCGATATCGTCTCCATCGTCCCGGCCGATCAAAATATCCAGTTTGTATGCCTTCAACCCCGGATACTGCCGGGCGAGTGCTTCGCGTTCTGCGTCAACTTCGGATGGACCTGCATCCAGAGTCGCCTTCTGAGCCGGATTCGTGTTTGGCCCTACCAGGGTGCTTCGCTCTGCACCACACCCAATCTGGAACATCACACCTGCAACTGCCAGCAGCGAGAAAAGGCTGCGTCGAATCGTCGTGAAGCTCAACATGGTACACCTCCGTGAAAAATGGGAAAGGATGAAATACGTTTCGGAACCGGTTCCGTCGAAACGCGTATACGTTTCAATCCCTTCCTATCGCAAGGGGTGTGCCAATGTTTTCAAAAAACCCCATAAAAAATATAATCTTATTAAAGACAATGACTTAATTCTACAAGTTCTATCGCTCAACCATCCAGGTACACGGTTCAAAACTGAAAACAGGAAAGACGGTCACGCATACCATATGGGCCTAAGTACAATGGAATTACAGCATGTTACGCCCGGTGACAACAAAATTGCACCCATCGACAAGGCAGAAGGCAGAAGGCCGACCGCCGCGTGCTGAATGCGTGACAGCGGTCGTTTGCCTGGCTACAACACCGCCCCTCCTATGACGGTTTATGAACCTTTGTTGGAATTTACCAGTAATATGGGACTGAAGGCAGATCGTCTGGGTTCGGCGATG
>JAPUJS010000243.1 GCA_027296045.1 bacterium
GCCAATCCCAAACCGGCCAGGAGGGCACCCAGTTTGAGGAAGGGGAAGCGTCGGCGGTCTTTGGAAGCAGGCTTTTTTTCAGAAGTTTCTTCTGGCTCTGGCGGGGGTTTTGGCAGGAAGGTTTCGACCTCGCACAGGGGCGTCCAGTTTCTCATTTCCTTCTGCCAGATCAACGTGTTGCCGTTGATCCGTTGTCTGGCAACCAGATATTGGATATCCTGGGTAGAATAAGGACCATCGCGTTCGTCGGCGAGGATTATATACCATTTTGGGGATTCGTCGGCCATGATAATGGCAAATATAGGGATGATGGGGCGGATTGAAAACAAAAAAGCACGGGATGCAACCCGTGCTTTTTTGTTTTGGAAAAATAAGGGGAATTATTGCAATCCTATCACGCGCCCATAGACGTGGGTGGCCCGCATTCGAAGGGTGATGTTTCTGTCTTTCATGGCCTCCTGTAAGTAGGGGAGGCCGGCCCGATCGAGCACCTGGCCGAGCGAGTCAATGATTTTGACTTTGACGCCCATATTTTTTTCCTGGAGATAGGCTTCTCCCAGATAGCGGGCGACCTGGCGTTCTTTTTTACCAATTTCGCCCAGGGCGTCTGCCGCCGCTCTCCGGATGGTGAGGTCTCTGTCTGTGAGCAGAGATTCGTGCAGGGGCTGGATGCTGAACTGGGTGCCGATTTTGCGCAACATGCGAACGGCTTCCAGACGTACTCCCACGGTTCTGTCATCCCGCAAAGCCAGTTGGATATAGGGCACCGCAAACACGGTTCCTGCCCAACGCAGGGATTCGACGACGCGTTTGCGCACCGAGGCATCTTTGTCGGTAATCCCGATGCCCAGAACTTCCAGTGCCTGTCTGCCGCCGATATCTCCCAAGCCCCTTGCGGCTTCGATGCGTACGGCGGCGTCTTTTTCAATGTCATCGTCCATAGCAGGCATGAGCAACAGTGCGCCCATGGGGCTTCCGATGAGCGCGAGGGCCTGAACTGCTTTGATGCGGACTGCTGCATTTTTGTCCTGGAGTTGAAACTGGAGTGGGGTGAGTTCTTTGGGGAATTGGCCGCCGATGATGATTTTCTCGTATTTTTCTTGGGTTGCCGCGACCAGTTCGTCCAGGGACTGGGCAGAAGCCAGAGGTGCCCACAGGGCGAGGCAGACAAGCAGCAGGATGTGGCGGGGGATCGGTTTCATCGGAATAGCCTTTTCTTTTTTTATCGGCATCGGGGAGCTTCCCTACAGTTGTGTCGGGAATCTTCCAAACCAATGCGGGCAAGATGTGTGGGAATGCGTTATCTTGTAGCGGTGTTAGGTGGGCCCATAGATCCGTTGTATGTTCTCTTTGGAGAAAAGCATGCCATTTCCCCCTTTTGAAGCGCTTCCGGTGTGGTTGCAGGTTGTTTTGGTCCTTTCCTCCGTGTTTGTCCTGGTGATCGGGGGAAGTGTGTTCTGGCGGATGGTACAATCGGTCTTGGGACGTGGGCCCAAAAGGCCGGAACCCTAAGATGAGCCCAGTTCTTTTTGGGCATAGTTCAGGGCCATCAGTTCCAGGGCGTTCATCAGATAGACGTCGCGGACCTCATTGTCGAGGGCCTGGGCCATTTGCTGGGCAAGTGTGGGGATTTCGGCTTCTACTTCGGGTTTCATAGCAGGCCTATCGTTCAGGTTGCCGTGTTTTTGTCGGTAGCTGGCCAGGGCTGCTTTGAAGATGGCCATGGCCAATTTTCGGGGATCTCCGTCGAGTTGGATCTCGTCTGCCATCGGTTCCCTCATTGGTTCAGACGGCCATGGTGGCCTGGATGGTGGGATGGTGTTGATACTGGACCAGCTCGAAGTCGTCCATTTCAAAGTCGTCGATGGTTTGCTGGTTCCGGTCTCGGATTTGGAGCTCGGGCAGGGCATAGGGGGTTCTGGAGAGTTGCTCTTCTACGGCGTCGATGTGGTTGAGGTAGATGTGGGCATCGCCCAGAACATGGATGAACTCGTGGGGGACCAGGTCGGTAATTTTGGCAACCATGTGAAGCAGCGTGGAATAGGAGGCGATGTTTAAGGGCACGCCGAGGAACATGTCGCAGGAGCGCTGATACATTTGAAGGGAGACTTTGTCTTCTGCTACATAGAATTGAAAGAAGGAGTGGCAAGGGGGCAGGGCAACCTCCTGGGGGCCGATTTCAGCGGCATTCCAGGCATTGACCAGGATGCGTCTGGATTCGGGATTGTTTTGAATGAGATCGATGGCGTCCTGGAGCTGGTCCACGGTGGTGCCGTCGGCACCCTGCCAGTGGCGCCACTGAACGCCGTAGATGCGGCCCATTGAACCGTCGTTTTCGGACAGGCCCTGGCGCTGGAGGTAGTCTTGGTAATTGCCGTCCCAGAGGCGGTTGCTTTTGAGATGGGCTTTGAGGTCGTTCATGTTGTCGGATCCAGAGATGAACCAGAGGAGTTCGGAGAGCAGGGATTTCCAGACCAGGCGTTTGGTAGTCACGGCAGGGAAGCCGTCGGCCATTTTGTAGCAGGCCTGGAGGCCAAAGCAGGAGAGGGTGCCGACACCGGTGCGGTCCATTTTCTGGATGCCGTTTTTGAGAACGTAGCGGAGTTGGTCGAGGTAGGCTTGCATGAGTCTTCCCTAGGATCGGCGTCTGAGTGGATCAAACGCCTTGTGCAATCGGGTCTTTGGGGTGTGGGGGAGTGTGACGAATTTTGGAGCCGGATGGATCAAGCGGTTTTGTTTTTGCGTTTGTAGGCGACGAAGGTGAATTCGGGGTGGTCTTCCGTTTTTGTGATGTCCCAATCGGATTCGTTGAAGTCGGGGAAGTAGGAGTCGCCGTCGTAGTCCTCTTTAATGTAGGACAGATATAAGGCCTGCGCAAGGGGAAGGGCCTGGCGGTAGATCTCGCTTCCGCCTGCGATGAAGGTTTTTTTGCCATAAGTCCGCGCTTTTTCAACGGCTTCTTCCAGAGATCGGCAAACGTCAATATCCCCTCTCGGGGCCATCGACCGGCTGACAACAATGGTTTTGCGCCTGGGCAGCGGGGTGCCGCCTCCGATGGATTCGAAGGTTTTTCGACCCATCACAAGGGTTTGGCCCGCGGTTGTTTTGAAGAAGTGAGCCGATTCTGCTTTGATATGCCAGGGCATGGCGTTGTTCTTGCCAATGATCCGGTCTTTTGTCATTGCGGCAATTAAGATCATGGCAAACCCTTTGAGGGTGGGGCAATATCGATCAGAGCAGGGGTAGATACGACCTGGCCGATGAGATCGTATTCAAGGGCATCTGTGATGTTGACTTCACAGAATTCGCCGATGGTTGCAGGGCCAGAGACCAGGACGCCGCCGTCGATTTCGGGGGCGTCCATGCGGGTGCGACCGATGTAGTCGTAGGCAGGGTCGGGGGAGGTGTCGTCGATGAGGACGCGGAAGGTTTTGCCGATATGTGTTGCGTTCAGCTCGGCAGAGATATGCCCCTGGAGGGCCATCAACTGGTTCAGGCGTTCACGTTTGACCTCTTCGGGCACATCGTCTTTTAGGTTTCCTGCGGCAGTGCCTTCTTCGTGGGAATAGGTGAAGCCGACCAGGCGGTTGAATTGGATCTCGTCGATGAAATCCACCAGTTCCTGAAAATGAGGTTCCTGTTCACCGGGAAATCCGGTGATGACAGAAGACCGGATGGTGAGGTGGGGAATCCGGTCGCGAAGTTTTTGAATGAGGGTACGGATGCCCGATTGTGTAGTGCCCCGATTCATGGTTTTGAGGATGGGATTGGAGGCGTGTTGGATGGGCATATCTACGTAGGAACAGAGCTTTTCTTCGGTTGCAAGCAAATCGATCAGGTCGTCCCGCCATCCGGTGGGATAGGCATAGTGCAGTCGGAGCCAGTGCAGGTCCTGAATGGCCACCAGTTCCCGGATCAGGTCTACAAGGCGGGGCTTGCCATAGCGGTCGGCCCCATAGCGCATGGTGTCTTGGGCAATGAGGGCGATTTCTTTCACCCCCCCCCCGACCATTCGATAGGCTTCGGCGACCAGGCGGTCCAGGTCTTCGCTTTGGTTGGCACCTCGAAAGGTGGGAATGGCACAAAACGCACAGGTGCGGTCGCAGCCGTCGGAAATGCGCAGATAGGCCCAGTGTTGGGGGGTGAGCAGGTGACGGGCGTTGGTGTCTCGAAGCACTTCGAGGCGCGTTTTGCCCAGCAGGCGGTCGCAATGGGAAACGATATCCCGTTCGTCGGCAATGCCGACAATGAGGTCTGCCTCGGTGAGTTCGGCCTCCAACTCGGATCGGTAGCGTTCTGCCAGGCAACCGGTGACAATGACGCCTTTGCAAGGGCCCGTTGTTTTGTATTCGGCGGCTTCGAGGGCGGTCGCAATCGATTCTTCTTTGGCAGGTTCGATAAACCCACAGGTATTGACGATGATGACGTCGGCCTCTTCGGGGGTGTCGGAAAGGGCATAGCCATTGAGTTCTAGAAGCCGGTGCATCCGTTCGGAATCGACGGTATTTTTGGGACACCCGAGGGTGATGAGGTTGACGGTGGACATGAATTTTAAGGTGGCACCCTGAAGGGCGCGTTCCTAATGGAATGATGTGTAACAGGATGGATGAGACAACCCTATGTTTACGCTTGCCTTCACCTAGAATTGCTGGACTTAAAAAATAATCGGATAAGAGGTCCCTTTTGTCAAGCACGAAGATGGGTTGGGAAACCGGCTTTACAAGGGCGAGAGATTTGTGTTTATTTTTCAATGTCTGTTGGCGGTTCGGTTTAATTCCTTGAAAGTGTTGGGAAGCGATGAACTATTTTCGGAGCAATCGATTTCTGGATACCCTTTGCGACTGGGAAACCGGCGATCGCCCGGATGGCCCTTTGGAAAACTATTTGCCCAGGATGCGGGCCTTGTTAGACCGGTTGGGCAACCCGCAGACGCAGTTTACATCGGTGATTGTGAGTGGGACCAATGGGAAGGGGACGGTGAGCAGTTTGCTTGCAGATTTGATTCGGGCCTCCGGACACCGTGTGGGGCTTTATAGCTCGCCGCATTTGCACACGATTCGGGAGCGTATTCAGGTGGATGGAGAGATCGTGAAAAAAAACCTCTGGTCGGAAGGGGTGACGTTTCTCTATGAAAAGGGCCTGGATTTTGATCGGGAAGGCCTGGGTGCATTCAGTAAATTTGAGGCGATTACCGCACTGGCTGCCCATCTGTTTGCCCGTGAGGGGGTGGCCTACGGTATTTTTGAGGTGGGGCTTGGGGGGCGCTTTGATGCGACCAATGCCTGGGATTCGGATCTGGCGATTTTGACCAGAATTCAGTTGGATCATACCGATATTCTGGGCAATTCTCTGGAGGCGATTGCGGCAGATAAGGTTCATATTGCCCGATCCGGGCGGGCCTTGTTGACCACAGACGAACAGGCACCTGAGGTGTTGGCGTTTTTGGAAAGGGAATGCGAGAGGCGAGATATCTCTTTCTGTTTGGTGGGAGATACGTGTGCGGAAGACGCATGGCCAGGTCGTATTTTTGATCTTGCAATGGGGGATCGATCCGCAACATTTGTTCAGAATGCGCGTCTGGCCCTTTTTGCCGGACACCAACTATTGGGAAAGGAACTGACATACGATCTGGCACAAGATGTGTTGAAAACACATCATTGGCCGGGTCGTTTTGAGGTCATCGATCCGACACCTCCCCTGGTGCTGGATGGGGCGCATAACCCCGGGGCAGCTCAAGCGCTAGCTACAGAACTTGGCAAGATGGCCGAAGGGTGGACGTTTGTTGTGGGGGTGAACGAGGGTCATGATGCGGCAGGAATTTTGGAGGCGATTGCACCGCTGGCTCGGGAAATGATCTTGACCCGTTCGAGCCACCCTCGGGCTTTGCCGGTTGAGGCTTTGATGAAAGCCGTTCCGGACACTGTTTCGGTGCGGTGTGAGGCCAATAGTTTGTCCTTTTTGAAAGCTACTTTGCCCAATAGAAAGGAAGGGAAACCGATTTGTGTGATGGGATCGCTTTACCTGGTTGCCCAGGCCCGTGAGGTTCTGGATTTGCCGCTGGAACGAGATGGGTTTAGCGAAGATGTGTTCCTGGAAAGCCTGGCGTGTTTGAAAGCCGCCTGCCAAAATCTGGGGGTGGACGTAAGGCCGGTTTCGGCAGATGGCAATGTGGTGCGGTTGATGCAGGGAATAAGGCCGGTTCATTTTTTGCGAAATCGACACCCCTTTAATGACTATGTTGCCGGGCATCTTGCAGGGGATAAAAGCTACCAATACGAACTGTTCCGTCAGGCAGGCCTGCCGGTGCCCTATACGCTGAGTGTGTTCAACCCGCTGGCTATTTCCCGGTTTGACCGGTATCAGACCCATTCTTCTGTTGAGGCGATTGTCGAAGATGTGGAGCGCCAGTTTACCTATCCGGTGGTGATCAAACGCAATCAGTCGTCGATGGCACAGGGGGTGTATCTGGAAACCGACCGGGCGGGTTTGCTTTCTCGGTTGCAGGAATTGTGCGAAAGCAGCGGCCTGCTTTACAATGTGTTTTTGATTCAGACCTTTGTAGAAGGACCGGAATATCGAATTGTAGCCAGTGGGGATCGGCTGTTGTTGGCCTATGAAAAGGTGGTTGATTGGGATGGGGTCGTAGAGGATTTGAACCCGTTGCATCAGGCAGGTGGCAAAGCTATTCGGGTGACCCATCCAGAATTGCTTCAGGCCATGGCAGATCTTCCCCGGGAGATTCACCAGGTCCTGAATCTGGGGTTTTATGCGGTGGATGCGATCCGGTCTAAGGAAGGGTTTCAGATTCTGGAGATTAATGCCAATCCCATCTGCCATTTCTACAATGCCGACAACGGGCGGGAAGACTTTGTCCGGATTTATGAATATTTGATCCGAAAATACATCCTGGATGTGCCCCTTTCCGAATCCGATTTATTTGAAAAAATATCGGCAGTGGATGCAAAAGCGTAGTAGAACGAGCTGGTTTTTTGCCGATAGTATGACTATAAAGGCCTGTTATTCAGGTTGATTTTGGATGCTAATCAGGCTATATTCAAAAATAATAATCATATAGAGTCGGGGTTATTGAGGAGACGAATTATGAAATACAGACGAGTCGGAACCGGTTTGATTGCTTTGCTGGCAACCGCCTGCCTCTCTGTTCCCCTCTGGGCAGGCAGCGGGTATAGCATTTCGCAAGTTAATCGGGAAGACAACGAATATGTGATTGGCCTGGGCAAGCGGGATGGGGCCCAGGTGGGGATGGTGCTCAATGTGTATCGGGACAAGGAAATTACGGCGGACATTGGACACTTTAAGATTATTACCAGCGTTTTTTTGGGGCGTATTATTGCCCATCAGGTGAGTGCCAAACAGACCATTGGCCGGTTGCGCAGTGGAGGGGGGAAGCAGAAGCTTGTTCAGGTGGGCGATTATACGCAGCCGGCTCTGGTTATTGCTGCCGATGAGCTTTTTGAGGTGGGCGACACGGACCTGCGGGAGGCTGGTCTGAAACGGATGGGCCAGGCAATGCGATTCATCAAACGGTTTGACGCGACCAAAATCCGTGTGGAAGTCCATACAGACAATCAGATGGAAAATAGCACCCAGATGTCTCAAAGACAGGCAGATCAGGTGCGAGATTTTCTGGCCAGTGAAGGGGGGTTTGAAAAGGGCCATTTTGTGGCCATTGGGTATGGTGCTGAGAAACCGCTGGTCTCCAATGCCAAGGCTGCTGGTCGGCGAATGAACCGGCGGGTCGAGATTGTTATCGAACGATAGGGATCGATCATGAGGGCTTTTCTTTTTGGGTTTCTTTTTTTGGTGTGTTGGCCGGTTCTGGTACACGCCCAGGAGTTTGTGGTATTTAAAGTTCACATCCCTTTTGATATGGGAGATGTGAAACCCGATTCGGCACGGGTGAACGATTTCTACATCAAACTCGGGATCCAGGACGGTGTTCAGGTCGGGACGGTGATGAATGTGTATCGGGACAAGGAAGTTGTATCGGATGTGGGTAATTTTACGATTTCTGACCGGATTTTTATCGGGCGTATGCGTACGATCAATGCCCAGCGCGAGCACTCGGTCGGAAGGGTGACCTTATTGGCCAAACACAAAGACCCCCACCGAATTTTGGGTGCCGTGTTGATTGGAGATTATGTACAGCCTGTGTTCGTGGTGGAGTCGGAGAATTTGTTTGACAGTGGCAGCAATACACTGCGTCCCGAGGCAATCCGGGAACTGGACCGGGCGGTGGCTTTTATCAAGCGGTTTCGACCCATCAAAACCCGGATTGAGGGGCATACCGACAGCGAAGGGGATGAGGATTTTAATATGACCCTGTCTCTGGAACGGGCCACAAGTGTGAAGGATTACCTGGTGAGCCAGGGTGGTATTGCAGATGAGACACTGGTGCCTGTAGGATATGGCGAAGTCAAGCCCATTGCCAGCAACCAAAACCAGGAAGGGCGGCGGAAGAACCGGCGATTTGAAATTGTGATTGAACGATAAGGCTTCTGGCCTGCGTGAAAAGCCCTTTTTGAGGCCTGTTCTCAAAAAGGGCTTTTTATTGTTTTTAAATAAGATATGAAAAGGGTGTATTTTTTAGCTGAAGTTGATTTTAGAATCTGCCGATAAAAGAAATGAGTCCCTACTTCCCGCATTTTTCAACAAGGACTTCCTCTTATGTTGGATCTGACATCCTTTTCTGATTTGCTTTCTCGCCTGAATCCGGGTATCCCGTTCGCAATAGCAACGGACCCCCAGACTGCGGAATCGGCCCCGGAGGCCCCTCGGAGTCCACAGGCTGACGTGTTGGATTTGTCCTCGATACAGAGCAATAATTCCGGGTCTTCTTTTGATCGGGTGCCTGTTGAAGATGCCGGGGTGTATCAGCCTGCGACCGTTCAGGCTGGCGGGTTTATGCATTTTGGGCTTAATTTGTCCATTGAGCGACAGGCTGTTTACACGTCAACCGGGGGAGGCGGACGGGCGGTCTTTCAGGCTCTGGAATCGGCCAGTTTGTCCTATCAATCGGAATTTGCCGCAGGTCGAAATACGCTTGGGGGAAGCTTTGGAGAGGTGAGACGATATCAGATGGATCTGTTTTACAGTCGCTCGCGTGAGCTTTCAGTACAGCTTGGTCCAGAACTGGGAGACCGGGTGGAATCGACTGGACGGCGGGTTGCACGATCTTTTGAAGTCGATATTTCTCTGGAAGTCTCTTTTTTTGGCCAATTCACCAACCAGTCCGAGGCAATTTCGGGCCTGGATCTGGGTTTGTTTGAAAGCTATTTGGACGGAACAGATGCAGCAGCAGGACAATCTGGAAGTGCTTTGCAGGCCTTTTTTGACGAGGTATCCGATATTTTGAATCAGATGGAATCCAGGGTCCAGGATTCGTTGGCCAGTTTTTTTGAGGAGGTAAAAGCCACCTTCGGGTTGAGTGATGCGGAAGGCGCAGCGCTCCAGGAGCAGGTCGCAGGCGAGATATCGGCCTTTTTTTATGAAGTGGATTCGTTTCTGAATGATATGAGCAATGCGTTGATGGAATCGGACGGGGCAGAAGAAGTGCCAGATGAACGGGAGGCAGCGCTGGTTTAGTTGGCTTACAACAATGTACAGGGAAAAGAAAAAACGGTTCGGAGTTTGCGAACCGTTTTTTTCTTTTTTCTGTATTGGCTGATGGTCTAATCAGATTTTTACCGGCGACATTTTGTGGGTTCGGATTTGAAACTCCCGGCCCGTGAGCAGGCGGGCCAGGGTGTTGGTAATCCGGATGGTGACCCGGTTTTTCCCCTGTTTCAACCAGTCGCTTTCTCCGGTCCAGACATAGGGCGTCCAGGGACGCACCCCCAGGGAATGGCCATTGATCTGTACCTCGACAATGTCGGAGAAATTTTTGAACTCTTTTGCCAGGTTCAGGACAAACTGTTTGGACGAAGGCCGTTTTGAAAAAGAAAAATCTTTGGTATAGGCCACGGTACCGGCATAAAAGGGCATGCCAAGGTTATCCAGGCTGTGAAAGGGGCCGCGTTCCAAAGGGGAGACCAGGCGCAGGTAAATATTGCGCCATGATTTGACGCGAAATTTTCCAAACAGGTAGAATGCGTCAACCACCCCTTCCGTGAGGTCATTGATTTCCATCCGAATGGCAATGACATTTTTTCCTTTTGTCACCCGTCGGCCGATGGCACAAGTGACGTTGTTGTGATCGTATCGGAAGGTGGGCCGAAAGGCGTTGCTGGGCAATCGGGATCCGTTGAAATAGACTTGATAATTGCCCAGGAGGGCCCCCCGGTCCATCACCAGGGCCAGTTTGCTTGGAACCACGTCTGCGACAAATGTTGTCCGGAACCAGCACATAAGCGGCAACCGGATATTGGGTGTGACCGGAAGGTCGTCGTCGCTTTCGGTGAGGGTGATGGGTAGACTGGACAGGTTGGAGAGGTCTCGAAGCTGTTCGACAAAGGGTTTGGGGGTGACCTTGGTCCATCGGCTGTCGGCATAGTCGGGTTTGTGCCAGCCTTGTTTCTGGCCCCGGTTTTGGAGGTCGATTTGCATGCGAAATCGATCCAGGCGCAGTGCATTGTCTTCTTCCGGATCAATTTTCCAATTTCCTTTTAGGCTGAGGGAGACCAAATCGAAATCTGGGGCAGCCACTTTTGTCGACGTTTTGCTTTCTGATATCACAATCAGGTGCGATTGTAGCGGGGCAAAGGTGAGTGGGAGGGTAAACTGATGACCTGTTTTCTGGGCCGGTAGGACGATGCGTTTTCCGGTTTCCAGGTCCCATTTTTCAACTGTTTCAAATTGTGTGGAAGGCATCTGCAGGTGGACCTGTGCTTCAAAGGCATCTACAGATTCATTGGCGAAAAAATAGAGCTGTTGCTTGCCGTTGTCACGGTGGTGACAAAGCAGGTGGGTTTCCCCTTTTCGGCTGGCCTGGACAATGATGTGTCGGGGCAATACCTTGTCCAGCAAGAATGCTAGTTGTGTGGCGGCCTGGTTTCGTTTGATGGACCCCCCGGTTCGGACCAGGTGAAGGGTGCCTCGCTGGACCAGGTGGACGCCCAGTTCGTGGCCCGTGTAGTCCCGAATCATGCGACCCGGATCCATATCGGTGAGGCGAGAAAAGGCCTCGACAACCGAAGGGCCTTCCTGAATATCTTCGATGGGCAACAAGCCCATACAGATGACGTGTCCCTCGGCATTGATGAATTCCCGAAGGACTTCAAAGGCACTTCGTTCCAGATTTGTGATGGGGGGAATGACCAGAACATCGTACTGGGCATCCCCCAGCTCAAGACGGCGACCGGACACCTGGGCTTTGGGCATCATTTCGGGATCCAGACAGTCGTAGGGGCGTTGCATCTGGTTGAGGGATTCCATTAGATAGGACCAGTCGGATACGAGGCGTTCGGTCAGGGTTTGTTCTTCGCCATCATAACCCACATATTCCCAGTTGCAACCGGGGTGAGCCAGGTGGGTCCAGAGGCTGGTGACAGGTTCGAGCAGGGCGATATTGGCCACATGGCGCCCCTGGCTGAGGGCATATGAGAGTCTGCCTGCATAGTCCGACAACAGTCGGAAATGTTTCCAGTAGGGATTTTGATGAAACTGTGCGCCCGGTATATGGTGTTTGCGCAGGCCATCCAGGGTGTAGGAAAACCCAAATGGGTTAAAGAGGTTGGCACCCAGGGCTGCCTGGCGGTCAAATATCCATTTCATATCTTGCAGGTTTAATGCCCAGCCGGTGTCCTGAAAGCACGTATTTAAGACGCGTTTTTGACCTGTCTGATGTGCAATGGAGGACGAAAATTTGGGATTGCGTTGATAAAAGGCCGACAGGTCTTCCCAGTCTTTTAGCCGGTTGGCACCTACTTTTTCACGGCCCCCGCTGCTGCCAAGGATGGGGGTGTTTTGTCGGTGTGCGTTTCGCAAGGTAGAGACGGTGCTGGCATAGTCCATCCCGTGTTGCTGAGACCAGGCAGCACAGACTTTCTGGTAGCTGGTGTCCAGCATATTGCCCAATGTTTGGAAGTAGTCATAGCGAATTCTGGCCGTGTTGGGACCAAATCCGGTAATGAGAGCAGGCAGGCATTTGACAAGCCCATATCCGTTGCGATCCTGGAAGGCCTCGGGCAGGAGGGGCGACCAGGGCAGGCGGTCTTTGGAGGGCACTGTTTCGACGGTGAGCAGGCCTGAAATGGCTTTTTTGAAACGATCGAGGTAGGGCTGGTAGGTGGTTGTGAGATATTGTGCAACCGCATCGGGGTTGAAGGGGTCAAAGTGGACGCCCAAAAATTCGGAAGTCCCCGCTTCGTTTTGCAGAAACACTATCACGCGCCACCGACCCGCTGGGGCTTTCCAATACAGTCGGTGGATGGGGTTGCGGGTGGAAAAAGAAGCGTCGTGGTAGCCATTGGCCAATTCGCGATAGTGTGTCTGGTGCTGGTGGCCGCCCAGATATTTGCGAATGTCGATGGTATCATCCCAGAGGCTACGGTCCCTTCTTAAAGGCACGGCAATGGCCAGCAAGACGGTTGCCCAGGGGAGTTCCATATCGACTTGCTGGCCCCCTTGAACGGTGGTTTCTCGGAAGGTGAGATGGTGGGCTCGATATTGGGGGTTGATCAGCGTCACCCGACCGTTGTCCATGCCATCGGGGTTGAGGTATTCGTCGTGAAGCCAGACGCGCAAACCAAACGTGTCGGCCGTTTCCAATGCCACAGAAACCCGATCAAACCAGACCTGAGAAAGATAGGGTGTGTTCAGGCCTGGACCAGCAGCCAGGCAGAATCCGCCAATGCCCTTTTCTCCCATCTCACGAATTTGCCGAACAATTTCGCCTTCTTCGATGGTGCCATTCCAGAACCAAAAGGGAATGATTCGATGATCAACGGGCGGATTGACAAATGCATTGACATTCATGAAACGACCAATCTATGGTTGACGGTGTTGCTCCCGGACGTTTGTTGACAGACAACGGAGGTGTCTGCCCCGGGCGATTCCAGCTCCTCAATACGCCCTTCGGGGTCCTCGGAGACACGGAGCATACCGTCATTCCCGGGTAGCGAAGCGTATCGAGGGATCCGGCTCATCCATCCTAATTCACTCCGGTCGCCGACTAGGGTTCGGTTTGTAGTCCCTGGCTTCCGGAAATTCCGAACAGATAGCCCCCACTGAATCGTTCTTTCAACGTCCAGATGGCCAGGGCAATCAGAATCGAGAATACCAGGATGAGAAAATAATTTCGCAGGTGTTTTAACCGGGGCGCTCTAAAACGATTTTTTGGCTTTCGGGAACGGCGTTTGCGAGCCGGTGGTTGCGACAGCATTTCTGCCGCTCCCTGGGATTGTAACTGCTGGATTTCGGTGGCCCCGGATCCGGGCGATATATCGGGGACAAGGGACGAGGGATCTGGGGATTCTTCATCCGGGACGGGATCATCTACCGTTTCTGGCTCGGAACGGTTGAAACTGGACAGAACCTGTTCCAGGACCATCGTTAACTCGTATGCGTCTAAGGGTTTGCGCACAAACCCGCTGGCCCCCAGTTGGCCCAGACGTTCGACTTCTTCGGGAGTGATTTCCGAGGATACGATGATGACCGGCAGATCCTTGTCCATTTCCTGGATGAATTCCAGGAGGGTTTCGCCCCGAACCGTGGGTAAGTGCAAGTCCAGGAGGATGGCATCTGGCGATGCCGATTGAATCCGGTCGAGTGCCTCGGTCCAGCGGGAGGCCGTCTCAATCCGATACCCATCGCCGGTCAGGTTGTCTACAATCGTATCGATCACTTCCGGATCGTCATCGACAACCAAAATGGTTTGGGTCGATTCCACAACCAATCTCCCGGTTGAAAAGCGAAAGATGGACCTGAGTGAGGTGGCCACCCGGGTGTTAGATTTGTTCTTCCGTAGGCTTGAAAGGCTAAGCGCATGTTTGGCAAATATAGGAAACCACGCGAGCGCTTCCCCGAAGACATACCAGTTTGATGGTGCCTTCCCGTTTGCCGCACTGTTCGCAAGGGCGCTCCAATTTGGGCTGGCCGGTTTGACCCGATGCACAGGCGTCGCATTGGTAGAGCGCCTTTTTGGTTCCGTCTACAATTTGGGTCGAAATTTGGGTGGTTTGGGCTTCGCCACACGTTTCACAAGTCACAGAACGGCCCTTTGTTGAAACCGGTTTTGGAGCTTGCAAAGAAGGCCCATTTTTTCAGGAAAATTGGCAGATTGGGACCGATTTGGAGACCGGAATTCAGAATTATCTATGTGTTTTTAATAGATTTTCCTGTTTCTAAATCCTACAATTTAATACCTGGATTTCAAATGTCAAGATTAACTTTCATTTTCTTCACCGGACGGTATTATTACTTCCTGTTTTTATTTGAATTGTGTAGATATTTCATGGTATTTCCTATTATTTTTACTGGAATTTTAGATTGCGAAAAATAAAGAATATTAATAATTTTTGGAAGATCGGTCCTATTTTTGTTGTTTAATTTTATCCAGTTTTTTATTATTTTTGCGGCGTTATGATAAAACACGTCTATGCCATTGTTCTGGCTGCCGGCCTGTCCACCCGTATGGGAAGGCCCAAACAACTGCTGCCCTTCGGGGATAAGACTATTTTGCAGACTGTAGTAGATACCCTGATTGCCACCGATTCGGAAGGGGTGCTTGTTGTTTTGGGCCACGAAGCAGAGGCTGTGCGGGAAAGCCTGGGCGGCCGTTCGGTCTTATTTTGTTTGAACGATCGTTACCAGGAGGGCATGTTTTCCAGTGTGCTGTGCGGAATTGCCCATTTGCCCCCCCGGGCCGATGCCGCCCTCATTGTGCTTTGCGACCAGCCACAGATGGAGGTTCGGGTGGTGCAGGCGGTGATCCGGGCGTATCAAGCCAACGATAAAGGAATTGTCATTCCAACCGTGGAGGGCCAACGCGGGCATCCAGCACTGGTGGATTTGAGGCGCTATCGGGAGGCCATTTTTGCGCTTTCGGGCGAGATGGGATTGAAGCCGGTGATGCGAGGATATCCGGAAGATACGCTGGAGGTGCCTATCGCGGACGATCGGATTTTGAGGGATCTGGATACACCGGAGCAGTATGAGGCGGAGTTGGACCGGTTGCGAAAAGAAAAGGAGTAGAGCGAAGGAGGCTTAGCGTGCAATTGTCTGAAGCTGTTTTGGGGGCGTTAAAAAAAGGGCAGGTGATTCCGGCACACCCGCTGGCGTTGACGGAAGCGCGTCAACTGGACGAGCGCCGACAGCAGGGCCTGTCGCGATACTATATTGCTGCCGGAGCAGGCGGGCTGGCGGTGGGGGTGCATACCACACAGTTTGAGATTCGCGATCCGGAATGGGATCTGTACCGGCCGGTGTTGGAACTGGCGGCCGAGGTGATGGATGCAGAAGCCCCCGCCGATTTTATTCGGGTAGCAGGGATTGTGGGAACTACAAAGCAGGCGGTGAAGGAGGCGAGGATTGCAAGGGATTGCGGGTATGAGGTGGGGCTGGTGAGTCTTCGGGGATTTCAGGATGCCTCGGTCGATGAGATGGTCGCACACTGCAAGGCGGTGGCCGAGGTGATTCCGGTGATGGGCTTTTATTTGCAGCCTGCGGTGGGCGGTCGGATTCTGGATTTTGCGTTCTGGCGGCGGTTTGCCGAAATCGAAGGGGTGGTGGCCATCAAGATGGCGCCGTTTAATCGGTATCAGACGCTGGATGTCATTCGGGGTGTGGTCGAAGCAGGTCGGGCGAGTGAGATCGCGTTGTATACGGGAAATGATGATAATATTGTGATAGATTTGCTGACAAAACACCGCTTTGTAAACAAGGGGAAACCGGTGGATGTTCGGGTGGTGGGTGGACTTTTAGGGCACTGGGCGGCGTGGACCAAAGGGGCGGTGGAGATATTGCGGGAATGCCAGCGGATTTCAGCGGCAGGGGAAGCCGTGCCTCCAGAGATGTTGACACGGGCGATGGAGGTGACGGATTGCAACGCGGCGTTTTTTGACGTGGCAAACGCCTTTCACGGGTGTATTGCAGGGATGCACGAGGTGCTTCGGCGTCAGGGGCTGCTGGAAGGGACGTGGTGCTTGAATCCGAAGGAAGGGTTGTCGCCGGGGCAGAAGGAGGAGATCGATCGGGTCTATGCGGCTTATCCGCATTTGAATGATGATGCGTTTGTGGCAGCACATCTGGATGGGTGGCTAAAATAAGGGGTTAGGATCGCTTGGTTGAATTCATCCGGAACCTAATTTTCCATACGTGTGGAAAATTAGGTTAGGTTCTCTCCGATACGGTGGGAAGCAATGCAATAAAGGGGTTGACGTAACTTCCCGGATCAAACATGTTACAGGCGAGAAAGTCAGTGTACCTTCTATACAACGCTTTGATCGAGAGGTGAATGCTATGAAGATGCATATCGGCGGCCAGTGGGTAGACAAAGATGAGAAGATCGATGTGATCAATCCCTACGACGGGTCGGTGGTCGATACGGTGCCCAGGGGGGATGCGAACGATGTGGAGACGGTCCTTGCCGCGGCGGTGCGCGGAGCCGAAGTGATGGCGGCCCTGTCGGGCTATGAACGCTACAAGATTTTGCACCGGGCCGCCGAGTTGATGGAGGAGCGGCTGGAAGACCTGGGGCGGACGATTACGCTGGAAGAGGGAAAGACGATTACTGAAGGGGTGGGAGAAGCATCCCGTGCAGCCGAGACGATTACGTATGCTGCAGAGGAGGCCAAGCGGCTTTCCGGAGAAGTGATTCCGCTCGATGGCGCGTCGAATGGGGCCGGGAAATTCGGGTTTACGCTTCGCGTGCCCTGTGGGGTGGTGCTGGCAATTACGCCCTTTAACTTCCCGCTCAATCTGGTGTGTCACAAGGTCGGTCCTGCACTGGCGGCCGGGAATGCGGTGATTATGAAGCCGGCGACGGATACGCCATTGTCGGCGTTGAAGCTGACGGAAATTATGTTGGAAGCCGGGGTGCCGCCCGAGGCGATTCAGTGTATTACCGGGCCGGGCGGCGAAATTGGAAATGCCCTGGCTTCCGATCGTCGCGTGCGGAAGGTGAGTTTTACGGGAAGTCGAGACGTGGGTGAGCAGATCTGCTGCACGGCGGGACTGAAGAAGGTGACAATGGAGCTGGGTTCCAATGCGCCCTTGATTGTGATGCCGGATGCGGATCTGGAGAAAGTGGCAGCGACCACGGCGGTCACGGGGTTTGCCAATGCCGGTCAGGTGTGTATTTCGACCCAGCGCGTGCTGGTGAACGACAAAGTGTACGACGATTTTATCGATGCACTGACGCCCAAGGTCGAAGCGATGGTCACGGGCAATCCAATGGAAGATACGGTTCAGATGGGTCCGATGGTGCGGGAGGACGATGCGGTACGTGTGAACGAGTGGATCCAGGAAGCAGTGGGCAGCGGCGCCCGGCTGGTGACCGGAGGCGATCGGGAAGGGACGATGCATGCGCCCACCATTCTGGCCGATGTGGATCCGCAGATGAAGGTATCGGCCGACGAGTTGTTTGGCCCGGCCGTAGCGTTGACCCCGTTTGACAGTATTGACGATGCCATCACGATGGCCAATGATACAATCTATGGGCTCAGTGCGGCCGTGTTTACCCAGAATTTGGATTGGGCGATGAAATTTGCCCATAAGGTGCAATCGGGCAATATCCATATCAACTGGGGCACGGTCTGGCGGGCAGACCTGATGCCTTATGGCGGCCTGAAGGAGAGTGGGATGGGGAAAGAAGGTCCCAAGTATGCGGTGGAAGAAATGACGGAGATGAAGATGGTGGTGATTCATTAAGGGCGAGATTGCAGAGAGGGGGATCGCAGAGGGACGCAGAACCGCACCCCTCTCCCTTCTCCGCGCAAAGGGACGCAGATCCCAACCCCTTCCTTTTCCAAAAAAACAGCTCCGATTCTGGGGCTGTTTTTTAAATGTTTAAGGCTTTTGGGTGGTGTTGAGGATCGACGCGTCGGTGATGCCGGACTGGGCGCGGTTGGAATAGATGTTCTCCAATCCGGAACCGGGATTGTTTATCGAAAGGCAATAGCGCATGTATGAACGATTGGATGTGGTGAAATTAAAATCGGGTGAAGAAGTCGAACTGGGTGTGGTGATGGGGCCGGATTTGGATTGGGCGGATCGGATTGATGAGGATTTGCTGGGACACAAAGGACCGGCCTGGCGGTGGGGAAATCGGCAGGTGTTGACCGAGGAGCTTGACCTGGAGGCTTATTTTTATATTCTGCATCGGGACGGGGTGCCGTTTGCAAACGTGATGAATATTGAATATCAGGGGATCGGGATTTTGGGCCATGTGTTTACCAGGCCCGAGGATCGGAGACAGGGTGCTTGTTCGAAGACGTTTGAGCAACTGATGCCCCATTTCCGGTCGCGAGGGGGGAGAGTGTTGATTTTGGGAACAGGGTTTGATTCCCATCCCTATCACATTTATCGGAGCTTTGGGTTTGAGGGGATCGAGCCGAAAAGCGGAATTATGGCGTATTATACGGATTCCCAGGCCGCATTTGAAGAGGCTTTTTTTGCAGACGGTCCTGTGGCTGTAGAACGGCTGGGGGCGTCTCACTACCCGGTGACGCCAATCCTGTTTGTCGGTGTATTTCCAGGGACGGTACGTTCGGCAACGATGCACCTGTTTGGATGCAGTTCTTCGGAAGGGCCGTTGATCCCGTTGTTGCGAGACGAACTGGAACGGGTCGAACAGGATCAGGGGGTTCGAACGGCGGTGTTGAAACAGCAGGAGACAGAAGCGGTCGTCGGCATAGCGACATATGATCGAGATGCGGTGTGGCCGGGAACTTGCCTGGTCGATGTCTATTGCCATCCGAATTTTTGGGGTCAAGCAGGGAATTTGCTATCGCGTATTGATTTACCCGAGATGCATCGGTATGTGGTCTATTGTGATGCAGGGTTTGAGGCGAAAGAACAGGTGCTTACAGAGGCGGGTTATCAGAGGGTTGCAACCCTCGAGGAGTGGGTGCCGGCAGATCGGGCGGTTTCAAGATTTGTGGATGTGGGGGTGTGGGAAAAACGGTGAGACGATCAAACGATGCCGAACGATGCGGTGGGTATTTCGCCGGAGGATATTCAGTCGATTGTCGATCGAAATTTGCTTACCACAATCCACATCGGGAAGAAAAGCAAACCCCCGGAGGATACCTCCTCCGGGGGTTTTTAAAATAAAAAATACCTGCACGAAATTACTTCGAGCAGGGGTGGCAGGGGTTTTTCTCGGCTGCGCAGGGGTTTTTCTCGGCTGCGCAAGGGTTTTTCTCGGCTGC
>JAPUJS010000244.1 GCA_027296045.1 bacterium
CACTCACAAATCTAGCGCCCAACCATCAGGTGCTCGCCTTCGATGCCAACCCCGACGCCTGGAAAGCCTGGCAAGATACCGACGGCGAATGGACCGACGGCGAAATCGTACACGGAGATATTGTCGACTTCAACGCCGTCCATCGTGCAACCGAAAACATGGACGCGATTCTCCACGTAGCCGTCTATGGAGGCGGCAGCGAAAATGACTCAAAACCCTTTCTCGTCAACCTCAAAGGCCTCTATAATGTGCTCGAATCCGCCAGACAACGTGGCATCCGGCGCGTCGTCCACATCGGATCCTGCCAGACCGTCCACCCCAAAGGCACCTTCTTCACAGCCGACGTCCGAAGGCCCGACGGCTCTCGATATGCCGTCTGCAAACGCCTGCAAGAAGAAATGTGCCGACAATTCCACGAGGCCTTCGACTTGAGCATCATCGTCCTCCGACCCGACTACATTGTCGACAGTCGCCTGGGCATCGGACGCCACCGCGAAGCCCTTGGAACGCCAGAGCAACCCTTCCGCGAGGGCTGGGTTTGCCGCCACGACCTGGCCCAGGCCTGCCGCCTCGCACTCGAATCCCAGACCCTCACCTTCGACATCTTCCACATCGTAGGCACCCCCAACGCCGACCAAACCTGCAACGTCGCCCGCTCGCGTGACGTGCTGGGACTGGAGTACAGAGGAAACCTGGAACAATATCGATAAGACAGACCTATTGCGCCTGATCAAAGCCCAAGCATACGTGCAGTCGTACCGCCCATCACCATCGTCAGCTCTTCCCCTTCCAGAAAAGTACAGTATTTCTCAATCCAATCCCGCGATTGCCGATACGTACAAAACCGATTCTGAAACGGAAAATCCGTCCCCCAGTTCAAATGATCCGCCCCAATGTGTTCCACCATCGCTTCCAGAACCGGCCAGACCTCCCGGTAAGGAAAATCAAACCAATCGCCAATGCGCACCGGAAAACAAACCTCTAAATGGCACTTTGGATTTTCAAACGGTCTCCAGATCTCCTCCGGCATGTCCATAAACCCATCCCCTTCTACAAACGCCCGCCAGGGAAACCCGTGGGTCAAATTAACCACCGTATCCGAATATCGCTCCATCCAGCGAATCAACACCTTCTGCTCGTCCAAATACCCCTGCCGCGCCTGCTCTGGAGACAGGTCCCGTGTCACATCTCCTGGGCCTGACCCGAGGGTGAAAAAGATCGGCACCCCAAAAGACGTCGCCGCATCCCAAAACGGCTCATACGCCGCTGAATCCCACGGATCGGACGTATGAAAATACGCAGGCCTGGCATTAAACTTAATCGCATGCAACCCATACGTCTGCATCGCCTCCGCAAGTTCTGCAATCACCGCCTCCATCTCGTCCAAGATTCGCCACTCATCCACCGGTGCCATCGCACGCAACCGGTCGGGATACTGCCGCACGCAATCGGCCAGAAAAGCACCGTTCCGCGTCAGCATCGGATTGGTATGGATCAACGCCATATCCACCCCCGCATAATCCATCTCGGCGATCAAACTGTGCGGTGTGAATTCCAGATTTCGCAAATTGGGCGGATAAAATTGCTTGGTATAATCCTCTCCGCCAATCGTCCAGACCACACGCCCTTTTCCCCGATCCACGCGAAAGTCCACATCGGGCATTTCCGACCAGTTGGTATAATCCTCGGGAAGCAGTCCCTCAGAGGGTGCAGACGCCCGATCCCGAATCCGCCAGGCCGGCTGATGGTGCCCGCCCTGCGCCTCCTGAACCCACTGGAGGTGTGCCTCTTTGCTGGCATATCCGGCAGCCTCATCGCCCGGTTCGAAACAATATACATGAGAGTCAATAATCATCGCGTACCTCTGTCTAAAAAAACGGCGGTGAAGATCAAGCCCGGTTAATCCTTGATCTATTTCGCAAATTCGGGATATTGAAACGGAACAAGAGAACACCTTATGGGTTTTGCTGATCCAAATCGGTCAACAATTCTGTCTATCTCGGCCAGGCCCTCTCCCTGTCTCGCTCCGCTCGACGGTCCCTCTCCCGCCTGCGGGAGAGGGAAGTTTGAGGGTTGCCGTTCAGGCACCCTCAGACGGGGTGAGGGCCTCTACCATCAGTGCCGATTTCGATCGTCAAATCTCTTTAGAACAGCATGTTCAAGCTTGAGAAGACCGGTTGAAAACACCGTCCCATCAAACGATTCGATCCTCTCACCAATCCATCTTGCTTTTTGAGTAAAAATAAAGACTTCCACCATATTTTACTTCTGGCATGGATATTGCAATTCATCCGGTATCATCAAACCCTCCTTAACAGGACACATGTTTCCATGACCGACCCCAAATCCCTGCTTCAAACAACCTTTGGACTGTCCGACTTTCGTCCGGGTCAGGAAGAAGTGATTGCCGCCCTGCTCGCAGGCAAATCGGCACTGGCCGTCTTCCCGACCGGCGGGGGCAAAAGCCTGTGTTACCAGCTCCCCGCGCTCATGCTAAACGGCCTGACCCTCGTCATATCACCCCTCATCGCCCTGATGAAAGACCAGGTTGACGTCTTGCAGAAAAAAAAGATCCCCGCCGCCCGGCTCGATTCCACAATCCCCTACGAGGAAGTCCGAAATATTTACGACCAGCTCAACAGCCACGCGCTCAAACTGCTCTACGTTGCGCCCGAGCGTCTTGCCAACGAACGTTTCCTCAACCGCCTGCGCCGACAACACATCGCCCTGCTGGCCATCGACGAAGCCCACTGCATCTCCGAGTGGGGTCACAACTTCCGCCCCGACTACCTCAAAATCGCCCGGCAAGCCAGAGACCTGGGCGTCGAACGATTCCTCGCACTCACCGCCACAGCCACACCTGCCGTTGCAAAAGACATCTGCGATGCCTTTCAAATCGCACCCGAAGACCACATTCAGACCAGCTTTCACCGCCCCAATCTGAACATTCAGATAACACCCTGCACCCGGGAGGAACGACCGGATCTCCTGATCCAACGCCTGAACGAGCGGGAATCTGGCTCCACCATTGTCTACGTAACCCTGCAAAAATCAGCCGAAGAAGTCGCCTCCCAGCTCACCCAAAACGGCTTTCGTGCACAGCCCTATCACGCCGGCCTCAAAGACGAACAGCGGACTGCGGTTCAAGAGTCCTTCATGGCTGGCAACACCGACATCGTCGTAGCCACCATCGCCTTTGGCATGGGCATCGACAAAGCCGATATCCGTGCCATTTATCACTTCAACCTGCCCAAAACGCTCGAAAACTACACCCAGGAAATCGGAAGAGCAGGGCGAGACGGAAAGCCTTCGGTTTGCGAAGTCCTCGCCTGTGCAGACGACTGCACCCGACTGGCCAATTTCACCTATGGTGACACACCCACACCCGAAAGTCTACAGAGTCTGGTCGATCACCTGCTCCATCAGGGCGAAACATTCGACGTATCCTATTACGAACTGTCCGTCGCCTTCGATATCCGTTCCCTCGTCATCTCGACCGTAATGACCTATCTCGAACTGGACGGCATCCTCCAATCGACCGGCCCCTTTTACAGCGCCTACCAGTACCAATTCAACCGACCGGAAAACACCATTCTGGCCCGCTTTGACCCTGCCCGAACCCATTTTCTCCAATCTCTCTTTGCCGCCGCCAAAGTCGGCCGCGTCTGGCATCATTTAGATCCGTCCGCCGTTGCAGAAGATCTGAACGAACCCCGAGAACGCATCGTAGCCGCAATCACCTATCTCGAAGAACAGGGCGATTTGCTCGTCCAGGCCTCGGGATTGCGCCACAGATACCGACGGAGTCATCCTGCGGACTCCCAAACACAAGCAGACGCCCTCATGAAAACCTTCGCCCGTCGCGAGGTACAGGACATCCAGCGCCTGGATCGGATCGTCGCTTTTGCAGAACAGAAAGGGTGCCTGACCCGACACCTGCTGACGTACTTCGGAGAAACCCTCGAGACCGATTGCGGCCACTGCTCCAGCTGCCTCGACCCGACCGACCGCACCCTCCCGCGAACACCCCCCATCCAGATAAGCGACTCCCACGCCGAAATTGTCAACGAAGTCTGTAAACAAGACGCCCTCACCCATCCCCGGCAACTCACCCGTTTCCTCTGCGGCCTCACCAGCCCAGCCGCCTCCCGCGCCCGATTGACACGCCACCCCCGTTTTGGTGCTTTTGCCAATATTCCGTTTCAAGAGGTACTGGCCTTCGTGGAACAAAGGTTGGGTTGATTTACATACGATTATTCATTTCCAAATCGCTTTCCAATTGCGTAAAAGCCTACCGCCCTTTCTCCACCAATCTCTGATACTGCTTCTCAAACGCCGGACTGCCATCGTCCTCGAAGACCTCCAGTGATACCCCCTTTTCAAACCCCGGAATATTTCCCTGATAGAAAGCGGCCTGATACCGGGATTCATGGGTAAATTCCCAGACCCGTTGTGCCGTTCCAGCCCCGGGCCAGCTAATTCGCAAAATGCGTTTCTGCGCCAAATAACGCGCCTTGGGCGTGGGTTCCGACTCCTCCACCCGATAGCGCTCCAGCGCAGCCTCATCCACCTCAATGCCCAGTCCGGGCGCTTCCCCCACATCCATGTACCCATCTTTGACTTCCAGCCGCTTCTTCAGTAAGTCGTGTTCCCACAACTCGTGGCAGGTGATATAAGGCAGCCGGGCATGGGAAAGCACCGCACCCAGTTGCACCACAAAGGCGGTGCTAATACCTGTGCCACCTGCTGAATCCAGAACGGTTTGTTAAAAGTCGCCGCCAGAGCTGCCTGGTGGCGCGTGGCCGTGACCCCCGAGCCAATGACAAACCCGTCACAACAGTCGGCCAGCAAATACTCCTCGCGAAAGTGCTCCACAATCGGCTTGCGCACCCGCTCTCGCAAGATGCGCCCGCCTCGAGGGTCCCGGTGCAGATAAAAAGGACTCTCATAAATGCCCACATTGGGATATTCGTCCAACTGTTGGAGCATCTCTTCCGCCCCGGCCTGGTGGAGCAAAAAACCGTTAAAGTCCACGTCGAATTTATAGTCCGCAGGCACCACCTTGCCAACCTGCTCGATCTGATCCACAATATCGCGCCAGGGACGGGCTTTCATTTTAAAAGACGTATATCCCCGCCGAATCGACTCCTCCGCCTCGGCCACCCAGTCCTCGGGAGACATATCGATATCCCACCACGAAATCGGACACCGGTCACGAACCTTGTCTCCCAGCAAGGCATAAACCGGCACACCGGCCGCTTGACCGGCCGCATCCAGCACGGCCAGCTGAAGGCCAAGACCAAGGCTATCGTCGTTCATCACGGCAAAAGGATTTTGCCCCACCACACGTTCGGTATCGTGTACACCAAGGCTGTCGCCATACCCAACAAGATCGCTGTCGGTGACAACACGGTAGACGTAGACCCGCTCGCTGTGGGTTTGGGCACGCTGCATAGCACGTATAACGCGGTCTGTGTAAAAGGGGATGTCAAGCGCAAGTCTTTCGGCTCGGACGATTTTCATAACAGGCCTTCCTATTCCAGGATGAAAAGATGTTAACACGGTGCGAAAGGGAAAGATGGATGACACAAATTATCAGGTTCACGACAGAACAGCAAGATGATTCCCGATCTGTCTTTGAGAAGATCGGGAAATAGATTGGAAAACAAAACAACGTTGAACAAAAAACAAAGAGGCTTACGATAATTCGTAAGCCTCTTTGTTTTATTGAAGTTCTTTGGCTGACAATACCGAATCGGCACAAACAAGAACATTGGCGTCGAGCAACGCCAGATCGCCGGCAAAGATCAGTTTTCGTTGACCGCCTGCATCAGGGCGTGGATGTATCCGAATATATAGCTGAATCCCACCTTTCGCGGTTCCGGTCCCGAGATCTGGGGAACGTGATCCGGCATAATCATGTACGGGTAACCGACTTCCTTGAACGTGCGCAGCGCCTTGAGCATGTCCACGTCCCCTTCATCGGGGAACACCTCGACAAACTTACGCAAGCCGCCCTTGATATTGCGAAAGTGTACGTTGAAAATCTTCTTGCGCTCGCCGAAGTAGCGAATCACATCATAGATTTCTTCAGCGGGGTTCTCCAGACTTTCCGACATGCAGCCCACGCAAAAGTTCAATCCGTTGTAAGGGCTGTCGTAAAGGTCGATGAGCTTTTTGAACCCGTCGACCATGCCCAGCACGCGATCGACCCCGCGATAGGTCGTGCCGTAGCCGATCCCCGGATCGGACGGGTGGCAGGCTATCTGAACCTTGTACTCCTCTGCGACAGGGATCACGCGCTGGAGCCAGTGATCGATGCGCTCCCACATCTCGTCGGCATCCGCCGGCCCGTCCTGAAACTCGCTGAAACGGGTTTCTTCCGGCTCCCGCTCCGTTCCCTTGTCCATCAGTTCAGCGTAATCGAAGGTCGACAGACTTGCCCCGCCCCGTCCTGGCGAACGCTCGGTTCGCAGGTGTCCCAGAATCGTGATATTGTAGTTGAGACCTCGCAGACCGGCTTCGCCAGCCATACGGATAACGTCGCACACGAGATCGAGCTGCCGTTCGCGTTCGTCGCTCGGTTTGAGAAAAATCGCACCCGTTGTCGAGTTCTTGAGCGCGTTGCCAGAGCCGATCATGTGCATCATCTCGAGGTTGATGCCGAACCTGTCGCAGCGTTCTCGGGTCGCGATTAACAGGTCGGTCGTCCATTCGTTCAGAGGCTGGGTTGGCGACGTATCGATGTTGACCACGCCCAACTGCGCGAGGACTTCGAGATCCACGTCCTCAGAGAAACTGCCCTGTGTCCCAATATACACGTCTGTTCTCCCTTCCAGTCAGGGTGAAAGTTCAAAGGATCGAATCCGATGGGGCTCTCCTCCATTCCTCGCCCACCGAGAAGGAAGGACTGAAATGCCCACGCCCGTGTCAAGATTTCTTTCGCGAGGTCCCGCGACTCGATTTCGCCAGGTTGAAAGGTGGAGAGGCGCTCATCCAGCGGCCCGATTGACAAACCGAAATGAATAGAGCTTGGCAGAACGCATCACAACGCGCAACCGAACCGGCTGTCCGTCTACAGGGATACGGCATCCGGAGCCTTTCCACCCAACACGTGCCTGAATCGCATTGGCCGTTACAGTCTCACAATCCTTCAACTCATACCCCTCTAGACCACGCCCGTCGATATCCTGCAACTCCACCCGCACCCACCCACCCCCCCCGCAGTCTACATTCAGTTCCAGTTCTCCTCCGTCAAAATCAAGCGGCGGGGTCACAAATTCGCCGCCGACAAAACCGGCATCCGCCGAGACAAAACCGTCCCGGCGAAGCACGGCACGAAACAACCCGGTATTCGAACCGTCGGGGTTCGCCACGCCGTGGTGACTCCCACGTCCCGAGTAGTAAATCCAGGTTTCGGTGTCGGTGAAGACAGGCCAGACATTGGCCATCACCATTCCCCCCGAAGCGGTCCCGTCCAATCCCCGGCGCAAAAACGGTTCCCGATCCCCCTGGCGCTCCCAGGAAATACCGTCCCGACTGGTGAGCAACTGCACATCCATAGTCGCCGGAAAATCGTTCTCTCCCCAGTGATAATAGGCGGCCGGCATCATAAAATATGCATCCTCTGTTTCCGGGTGTTTGAAAACAGCATTGGTATAAAAATCCACTTGAGGTTTCTCCAACACCGTCCCCGGCGGTACAGGCATCGAAAGGTCCAGGGCATCGGCTTCGAGCACAATCTGCGTTTCGGACCAGGTGCGGAAATCCGACGACGTGATCCGGCCAACAGACCGATAGCGTTTCCCAAACTTCGCCTCCGCCGCTTCGTCCCGGCGCTGGGTCTCGTGAACCCGCGTGTAACCCACATAAAGATCCAGGCGGTCATCCCAGAAGAACACATTCTGTGTATCACACATCTGACCGGGCGGATTCGGCTGCCCCGCTTCGTAGGTCCAGTGCAACCCATCGGGAGAATGCATTGCCCACAGCCCGGGCAAAATGCCGGATTTGACCTCATCATCCCGCGGCTGAAATTTCGACCAGAGCCAGTAGCGGGCCTCTTCCGCCGCACGTTCATCCACATAGACCGTCGCCCCTTGCATACTTTGGCATTCATCCAGGGGAGCAACAATATTGTTCGCCCTGGATCCTGCAAAAGAAACAAGCCCGAGTTCCGGTTTTTGCCAGAACACCCCATCCTCCGACTCTGCATAACAAAGCCGAACAGCACCTTCCTGCGGCAAACCCGCCTTCATCTTCGCAGCATACCAAAGCCGAAAACGACCGTCTCCCTCCCGCAGCACCGTGTTGTATCCACCAATACCCAGTGCTTCCCACGGTCGATCCGCCTGAAGAACCGGTTCCGGCGATTGATAGGGTATATTCATCCGCAGGCTCATACCTGAGGCGCGATGAAAAAAACGCCGATCAATAAACAGTTGCTTGCGGGCACCAACCTTCAACACATCCCGATCTTGTACATCGTCCACAGGTGTTCTCCCTTCTTTCCCAATCCGCTTCCAGGCCAAATCCGTTCCCCTAACATCCCGGCTGATAATTGACTTGACGGAAGCATTTCTACGCACATGTTAGGCACCAATAACCCGCAAGAAACGGCCATCTGTCCGTACCAATATCAGGAAAGAACCCTGTGGGACAGGGGCTTTTCTCCCGGAAATTTTCCTGCCAAACACCGATTCATTTGGAAACCCACCTTCCGTTTTGGGCAACGATTTGAGAAGCACAATCACAGAGGAGGCCTCCATGCCGAAAATCCTGAGTAAAAACGCCATCGAGCAATACAATCGGGAGGGATACTATTTCCCGGTCCAAATACTCAACGACGAACAGGTGGCAAGCAACCGAAAATTGCTCGAAACCTTTGAAACCACACAAGGCAAACCCATGGAGGGAGCGCAGCGCAGCAAATCTCATCTGCTTTTCAAATGGGTGGACGATCTGATGCGCCATTCCAAAATCCTCGACGCAGTCGAAGACCTGATCGGCCCCGATATCTTGTGCTGGAACACGCTTTTCTGGATCAAAGAAGCAGGAAGTGAGAGTTTCGTTTCGTGGCATCAAGACCTGCGCTACTGGGGCCTCGATACCAACGACCTGGTCACCGTATGGGTGGCACTATCCCCTGCAACACTCGAAAGCGGTTGTATGCATGTACTGCCGGGCAGCCACCAGGGCGATCTCCTGCCGCACAAGGATGGCTATGAACCGGACAACCTCTTGACCCGAGGTCAGGAAATCGCAGTGGAGGTAGATGAATCAAAGACGGTGGCCATGCCACTACAGCCCGGCGAAATTTCGCTGCACAATGTGCGGTTGGCACACGCCTCGAGTCCAAACCGTTCAGAGGATCGTCGAATCGGCATCTCGCTGCATTACATGCCCACCCGAACCAAGCAAATGGCCGGTGAATGGGACAGCGCAGCCCTTGTCCGCGGCGAGGACCAGTTCGGTCACTTTAAAGACACCCCCCGTCCAACCAGAGACTTCGATCCTATTGCGGTTCAGTTCCACGAAAAAGCGACCCATGCCGTTCGCGAAATCCTGTTCAAAGATGCGAAAAAAGTGCGGCAGACAATCTGAATGCACATGCACGCAGGTTCTTTGCCAATGAGGGAAGGGCGATCACAGGTTGAGCTGGTCTGCAAACGCCAGCATTTTTGTCTCCGCCTCCTGGACAAACGGCGCCAGCTTTTCGGAATCAATCTTGATTTCCTGGATCTTTTCATCGGTATTTGTAATCATACAATAACCGAGGTTTTGCTTCAGATCATGCATCGCGTGTACAATATGATCGCGAACCGATCCGGGAGGATACATCCACTGCCTTGCCCGCGTCTGTTTCAAATTCACATGGCAGTGTCCTTTTCCACCTTGTTTTTTTGCCTCGCCAAAGCAGTCCAGACGCAAAACCTCCTGGTCGTAGGCATACACAGATGCGGCAGGGCCATATCCCGCACGGTCATCCCGCCAGTAGACTTCCAGTCGAACATGGTCTTGGATCGGGTATTCTACCCAGTCGTTTCTACCTTGTTGTGGAGCCATATTTTCTCCTTTCCCGAAAACGAACGCGGGGAACCTTCGACCTTCGCGGATATAACGACAGTATATCTTTCCAAATCAGAAATGTCAATCCAAAGGTTTTAGCGACACAGATGGCATAACGCTTCCTTATCGTGTAGATTCACCACCCACCGAGAACAATGACTACACCGCACCCTGCGCTGTATCGAGCCTGGCCAACAGTTCCTCCGCTTGCTTCCGTTTGTCCGCATCCAGATCCCGTGCAATCACCCGCTGAAGCGCCGAACGCGCTCCCTGGTCCCCCTGAGCAGCCATTTCAAACGCCATCTGGTCCCGCTTTTCGAGATAGCCGAAATCGTATTCCTTCACCTCCAGATCCCATTGGTGCCAGTAGTATTGCAGTTCCT
Organism: bacterium; assembly: GCA_027296045.1. Taxonomy (GTDB): domain Bacteria; phylum Latescibacterota; class UBA2968; order UBA2968; family UBA2968; genus JAPUJS01. Next base: position 10,452 of record JAPUJS010000244.1, read on the forward strand.
CCGAAGGCCAATCGGCATAAATGTTCTCCCACCTATTCGGCTGACTGTGCGGTTCCAGACTCCCCGGCGCAATCGGATTCCCAATTTTCTGGTACCTTCCGTCCATCGACATCCGCAAACGATCCGATCGATTGGGCAAGCCCTTATGCACCATCATACTGTGGAAAATCAACACATCCGATTGTGCAAACGGGTTGCTGACCCAGGTCCCCTCCAGAGGATCAACCACCTCGAGTCCCCCCGCACCCATCGACGGACGAAATTCGTACACCCCCTGCCGGTGTGAACCGGATGCCACTTGAAGCCCGCCCAGTTCCACCGGAATATCGCTCAACGGAATCCAGGCGGTGTAGGTTTCGGCCGTGCCCTGAATCGGGATAAAATCCTGATGCGGCGGAGTCGTATACGCCTCCTTCTGCGGGAAAATAGTCCGCCCAATAAAACGCGGATGGGCAATGACCGGTTCCCCCAACATCCGCTCAAACAAACCGATCAGATTCGGATGGTGCTGGAGAGCGTGAAACTCCGGAAGCGCATACATTCGAGCATACACATCCATGTAGGCAGATTCAGGCTCCACGCAAAAACTGTTCAAATCCGCAACTGCATCCGCAAGCGGCGTACCGGCTTTGACCCAACCGGCCTCCCAAGCAATCTCAAGAATCTGCATCCGCAGACGTTCCAGAAGATCGACAGGAAGCAAGCCACGAATAAAGAGATAACCATCCCGCTCCACGCGTCGATGGATTTCCGCGCCATCATCCACAACATCGGTTGAATCGAGAAAAGGGTTCATCGGACTCTCCAGATAGAATTTGAGCGAATAGCACAGCTTGCACGTTGTCTCATAAATCCCAATTCACATCCAAAGTTGGCCCCCCTGTAGACGCGCCCTTCAGGTCGCTATCCCATGGGCTCAAAGCCTTTATAAGACGATTTCTAATATCCCAAACTACTCAAATAATCCCGATTGGCTTTCGCCGCTTCCGCCGCAGGCTTTGGTGGATAGGGCCGATCCAATTCCACCGACACCCACCCATCGTATCCTACCGTTTCCAGGTTTTCCATCACGGCCTTGACGTCCAGCCCCAGATTGCCCGCGCCCAATTCCGCAAACCGCGCCTCTTCATTAAACGTCCCCGTCCGATGATTCCAGCTTGCCGGGTCATTCGCGTGCGTATCCTTCAAGTGTACGTGCCCAATCCGATGTTTCAATACATCCCGTTCAAACACCTGCATCGGATCGCTGCCGGCCGCCAGAAAATGTCCCGTATCATAAAGCAGCCACAAATCTGGCGCTGCCCCCATCAATCGCTCCGCATCCTCGACCGTCTCAATCAGCGTTCGCAAATGCGCGTGATGAAACCCCTTCACACTGTGTTCCTTACAAAACGCCAGCACGTCATCCAATGAACGGGCAGCCTGTTCCACATCCGCATCGCTCGGATCATCGCCCCCCCATTCTGCTCGCCGCAGAGAAGGCACTTCGGCCGTATCATTTCCCAGCGTGATATTGTATTTCACCTTCGCAATCGGATCCGGGCCACCCACATTAATCATGTGCAATCCCAGGCGACGCGCCAGACCCGCCAGTTCAACCAGCTCCTCGGCACTGTCCGCCTTCACCCCCTCCACACCGTCCCAACCCGCCTCGGCCACCTCACCAAATACTTTCTCGGGATTTTTGTGTTGCTCACCTCGAAATGGAATCAAATGACACGCCAGTTTAAACTTGCCCATAATACCTCCTACAAACCCTGAATGGCCAGCTTCACAATTTACTCAGAATCCATCTCTCTCATCGGCAGGCTTATCGTTACCTCTGTACCTTTTCCTACCTCGCTCTCTATCTGGATCTCTCCCTTGTGCTCCTGGATCGTTCTATAGGCCGTGGACAACCCGAATCCCATTTTCACTCTGGAATCTACCGCCTGGAAACTAAAATCGAAGATGTGATCCAGCTGCTCCTGCGGGATTCCTCGGCCTGTATCACGGATCTGAATGTACATGATGTCCTGGTCCTCAAAGGTCGTAATCCTGATTTCTCCTTTTCCTTCGATGGCCTCACCCGCATTTTGGAACAGGTTCAAGAAAACCTGGTTCAGTTGCCCCGGAGAACAGTATATCGGCTGGATATCTCCATAATTCTTGACAATCGTAACACTATCCTCTAGCTGGGGCTGCAGCAGCACGAGCGTGCTCTCGATACCTTCGTGGATGTCCGCTACCTGGAACTCGGCCTCGTCCAGTCGGGCAAAGCTCCGAAGGCTGCCAACAATGTCGGCCACCCGTCGCACCCCTGTGGCGATGACCTGAGTGGCATCGGTGATCACATGAAAAGCGGACTGGGCCGTTCGATCCTCACGATACTCTTGAGACGCCCCCAGTGTTTGCTTCAGTTTGTCCAGAGCCCGGGTCAGGGTATCGTGCATACTGGTAATCGCACCCAGAGGCGTATTCATCTCGTGGGCTACACCGGCTACCAGACTACCCAGGGAGGCCATTTTCTCCTGCATGACGAGCTGGTTTTGCGTCTCCCGGAGCTGCTGCAGTGTCTCTTCCAGGATCCGGTTCTGCTCTTCTTGTTTGGCAATAAAATAAATGGTCAAACCAAATACAATAGTGGAAATCACGACGATATTGAGAACAAATAAAACGGTGTTCGCCTGCGGGGATACCCCTAGGCTTAATCCCTCCACACTGTTGTCGATAAAGCCGCTGAATAGAGTGAGAAGTAAATAAGTTACCAGCCATTTCACGCTCAATTTAGTATCCTGAAAGGTGAGGGAGCCTATCAGGGCAACCATGGACCACAGCATAACGGCGCCGGAGGGGATAAACCCACCCAGAACCCACTGAAACATAAAAGGCAATAACAAGCTCATCAGCACTTGAAAGAACCGCACCAATCTAAAATTTTTACTAAAATAAAAATAGGTGAAATTTACAATGGTCAGAATGGTGTAGCCATAGGGAATAACCGAGGGCAGAAATAAACCATAATAAATGGAAATAGTTCCCCAGAGCAGGCCCCCGCCACTCATCAATAAGCCCATATAGACAAGAAAACCGTGCTGGAGTTTCTCTTTCTCGGTATCCGTCGCCTTGTCCCCTATGGCCGCAATAGATATAATCATGCCTTCGTTTAACCGATCCAGTTTTGAGAGCCAGAGCAAGTTCCGACTGTTTAGGTCGCTCGCCAATGGCTGGATTTATGCAGTAAACCGCGGGTAGCTTGCAGGTTCTCCGTACTGTCTCCTTAAAAGGATCTATCCATAAATATTCTTCATCTGCCACGCATCCAACGATTTCAGCTCCGTATCCTTCCCCTGGGAACGCAACGACACCCCAACACTATCTTCACGCCCGGGATAAACCCGCACAGCAACGCATTGTCTCCCATTCACAAAAACTTCCACCACACTCCGGTCAACAAACACTCGTAACTTGAGCGGCTCGTCCTCTTCCAGATAAACCGGCGCCGTCT
>JAPUJS010000245.1 GCA_027296045.1 bacterium
ATTGATGCCCAATGTCGTCATGTAAGCCTCTTCTAAATTCGTCTTTGACTACGCCGACAAACTCATCCGCGAAAAAACCAACAATCGGTGCTGGGTGTACAAAGTCGAAACCCGCGAAAATATGAACAATTCGGGTATTTACGAAATTGCATATTAGACCTGAAATTGCCCCATGATACGCTAAAAATCGGGTAGATCACACCATTTTGATCTACCCGATTTTTCTTTTTTGCCAAAAAATACATCCATATGATATAAATTTATATATTTCAAATAGTTATTCCTTTAATTAATTTCAGTTAAACTGCATTTTTTACTTGATATTGAAACGAATGTTCACTATATTTAACTATTCATACTGAGGCCTATATACGCAGCATTTTAGAGAGTCCGCCAACCAGATCAGAGAGCCTCAGGACACCATAAGGAGAACCACCATGGTTTCCGAACTTAGGGAACAATCCCGCGCCGGTGAAGATCGCTCGCTCGCCTACTACTACAAAGAAGTCGAACGCCATCCGCTACTCACTCTCGAACAAGAAAAAGCTTTGGCGGCGCGCATCGAACAGGGCGACCCCAAAGCCCAGGAAGAGCTCGTCACCGCCAACCTCCGCTTTGTCATCCACGTGGCCCGAAACTTCCAAAACCAGGGCCTCCCCATGGCCGACCTCATCAACGAAGGCAACATGGGGCTGCTCACCGCCGCCCAAAAATTCGATCCCCAAAAAGGCTATAAGTTCATCACCTACGCCGTCTGGTGGATTCGCCAGAACATCCTCAAAGCCCTCGAATGCCAAACCCGCGCCATCCGGGTCCCCGCCAACATCATCAACGACCTCAACAAACTTCGCAAAGTCGAATCCAGGCTCTCCCAAAACCTCGAACGCGATCCCGACCCGGTCGAACTGGCCGAAGCATCCGGACTTCCCCTCAAAAAAATCCACTATACCCTGGAAGCCATTTGCAACACCGTCTCCCTGGACACCCCGATGTACGACAGCACCGTCCCCCTTCAGGAAGCCCTGCCCGATCCCGACATGCCCACCCCCGAAGAGGCCGTCATCGAAGACGACATGTACCACGATGTCCGCAACGCTTTAGACACCTTGCCCGAACGCGACCAGGACATCCTCAACCTCTACTTCGGCTTCGACAACACCCAATCGGCCACGTATCAAAAAATTGGCAACCGCCTCGGTATCAGCCGAGAACGAGTCCGCCAGATCAAAGAAGAAGCCCTGGAAAAACTCCGCCGTCCCATCCACGCAAAGCGTCTGGCGGCCTATTGCAGCTAATATTTCCAATATCAAATTAAAAAAGGGATGGAATCTGTTGATTCCATCCCTTTTTTATTTGTCAAACCACAGCTAACGGCCCCGGATCACCTCTGCTCTGGCAAGGATTGCCCGAGCACGATCGACAATAGGTGCATCGACCATACGCCCTTCAAACGAGAAAACCCCCACACCTTGTGCCGCCTGGTTTGCAAACGCTTCCATCAGCCGCCTGGCAGCCTCCACTTCGTCTCCAGACGGCTGGAACACCTCGTTGCAAATTGCCACCTGATTGGGGTGGATACAAAAAGCACCTTCAAAACCCAGTGCTGCTGCCCGAACAATCCATTCCCGGTAGGTCTGTTGATCGTCATACAGTGTGATGGATCCGATATATCCCAACGGAATAATCCCCGCGCAACGAGCGGCCGTCAGGGCCAGCACATTTGGCACATACATCGCATCCAGTGTTGTTTGCGCCCCCAGCGAAACCGCCAAATCCTCCGGACCGATTGTCAATGCCTTCAGGCGAGGGGTTGAAGCGGCAATTTCGTTGATATGGGCCAGGCCTCCCGGAGTCTCGATTTGTGCGATCAATCCCACCGAACCCGCCTCAAGCCCTCGCTCGGCCTCCAATTCCCCAATCGTTTCGTCCAACAGCGTGAGAAAGGGTGCATTGGGAACCTTTGGCACCGTAATCGCGTGTAAACCGGGTATCACCACCGCCTCCAGATCGCGCACAGCCATACGGATCGGAGCATTAATCCGAACCACAACGTAGGGAGACCGGCCCTCCAACCAACCGATCGCACCGTTCGCCGCCTTGCGCGCTGCTTCTTTTTCGGGCCCCAAAATGGCGTCTTCCAGATCCAGTTGAACCGCATCTGCATTTCTTCGTACGGCACTTTCCAGAAGCTTTTCGTTTGTAGCAGGCACAAAAAGCACCGATCGCAATACCTTCGGGTCAAACATCCGCAGCCAATCCTTCCGGGTCAAGTTCGTCTTCGACTTCCTGGGTGTGCTGCCCAAGCCTCGGAGCCGGAGTAGTCAGTTTACCCGGCGTTTCGCTCAAACGTGGCACCGGAACGTGCGCCGGGATGGATCCGACATCCGGATCTTCAAATTCCCGTACAACTTCTCGACCCGCCATATACGGATGGTTCAGCAAGGCGTCCATCGCAAGCACTGGCCCTACCGTCACATGGGCTTCTTCAAAAAACTGGAGATTTTCTTCCAGGCTGCGCCCCGCAATAAAATTCCCCACAATCTCATCCAAAGCGTCCCGATTGCGCATCCGATCGTCATTGCTTCGAAATCTGGGGTCTTCGATCAACTCCGACCTTCCAATCGCTTTCAACAACCGTTCGCACATGCCCTGCGTCGAAGCCGACAACGCGACAAATTCCCCGTCCCGACAAGGATAGATATTGCGAGGGGCAGCGTGCTCAGACAAATTCCCCGAACGCATACTGACGCCACCTGTCACACGGTATTTCACTGCTTCCGAAGCGACAAAAGAAAACAGGCTTTCAAATAGAGAGAGGTCAATCACCTGCCCTTTGCCAGATTGGACTTCGACATGTCGCAATGCCACCATCACCGCAAAGCCCCCGTATAAACCCGCGATCATGTCGGCAGTCGCAAGCGGAGGCAGCGCCGGTGGTTTGTCGGGAAACCCATTCAAATGGGCATATCCCGACATGCCTTCGATCAGCGTCCCAAAACCTGCTCGATCGCGATACGGCCCGGTCTGTCCCCAACCGGAAACACGCACAACAATGAGATTTGGATTGATCTGCAACAAGACCTCGGGACCCAGCCCGAGTTCCTCCAGTTTTCCTGGCACAAAATTCTCGATCAACACCTGCGCCGTTTTCACAAGCCGGAGGAGCTTTGCCTTGTCTTCCTCGTCTTTCAAATCCCAGCAGACGCTGCGTTTGTTCCGCCCATACACTTTCCAGAAACTTTCGACACCACCTTCCCGCCAATTGCGAAGATCGTCCCCAAAACCCGGTCGTTCAATTTTGATCACGTCGGCACCAAAATCGGCCAGCACATGAGAAACCATATTGCCAGCAACCAGCCGCGAAAGATCCAGTACCCGCACGCCATTCAAAGGATTTAATTCAGTGTTGTCGTTTGACATCTATCTCTGTCTTCCTGACCGAGGATATTTGATTCTGGACTACATACCAACTTGCAATTTTGCCGTCTCAGCAAGACGGCTCCGTATACATGCTGCGGGACCCGTTCTTTGTCAAGTATCAATTAAATAAAGCTTGTCTAACCAGACGAAATTGCTCACCTTATAAGCGAAAATTCCAGATGTTGTATCCTTCAGAATAAGGTTCCCTATGAAGATCATTCTCCTATCCATCATCGGCGCCCTCATCCTGCTCTGGGGTGCCATCTATGCTCTCTTTATCGCTGCCGACCGAGAAAAGTTCACGTTTGCCAAGCGGGAAGGCGAATTTCTCAAACTCCGAAAAGAATATTTCTGGGCCCTGGGGGCCTATCTTACAATCCTCACATCCATCCTGATCTACCTGGTCCTGCAGACCTCCCTGACCCGTCAGGAACACGCCCTCAACAACACACAGGATCGGTTTTACAAACAAATGGACGACCTGCGCGAAAACTTCGGCCAGCAAACCGAAAAACTGATGGGCCAGCTGGAAGAAAAGGCCAAACTCACCGGCTCCGAATTGGAAGTTCGTGAAAAACTTCGGTCCGAGATCGACCAGCACAAACGCTCGCGCCAGGAACTGGCCGATGCGAGAAGCCACTTACAAATCACCCAGCAGGAATTGCTCAAAGAATCGGACGCCCACCGCAATTACCTCGACCAGTTCAACACCGAAAAGGCCCTGCACAAAAAAACACGAGACCTGTTTGCCAATCTCGAAAAAAGGCACAACAAAACGCAAAGCGACCTTCGAAATACCAGGCGTGACCTCAACAAAACCCGGGAACAATCCAATCAGCGGAAGCAGCAGCGGGATAAGCTTGAAAACACCTTGAAAAAAGCCCAGGAAAATGTCAAACGGGCGCTGGCAAATAACAAACGCTTGTTTCAGGAAGCCAACAAACATCAAGAAGGCCTGACCTTGCTTCAAGCCACGGCGGACTCGATTTTCAAAAAGGTGCTCAAACGCCCTCGAGTGCCCGAACCGGAACCTGCATCTCAAAAATAGATTTCTCTTGATCTGGCTGTAAAGAGCGCGTATTTTAGAGCCAGAAATTAGAAGTCGAACCTTATCATGATATCTCGTGATTCTCATCTCTCCGGAGGCACGTGTGGACCAGAATGAAGAAAATAACGGCAACGACCTGGAAGAGAATGGCAACGACCTGGAAGAGAATGGCAACGGCAAAAAAAATATCGTCCTGATCGTCGGAGCAGTTGCAGTCGTCCTGGCCATCATCATCTATATTGTCATGATGCCTGAAAAAGGCCCCGAGGTCGATCCTTATGTCACCCAACTGGAACAGGAAGTTGCAACCTATACGGCCCAGATCGACTCTATAAACAACGTGGTTCTAGGCCTCAACACACGCATCGACGAAGTCCGAACCCAAATGGACAGCTCCCGGGCTTCCAACCGCCTCCTGTTGGCCTCTCTACATCGGGTTACGGGTGAAATGCAGGAGTATCGAAGGCTTTATTCCGAACAGAAAAACTTGAGTACAAAATTGAGAAACGAGCTCAAGCGCGTCAAAGCCGAAAAAGAACAGGCCGGCACCGAAGTCAAAGAACTTAAATCCCAGATGGACGACCTCAACAACCAGCTCTACGACCAGACCATCCGCCTCACCCGCATGGAATCTTCGTTGGAAGAAGCCCTTGAAAAGAGCGACGTGCTGGAAGAAACCGTCCACTCGGTTCTCGTCTATATCGGTACCGAAGACGAATTAAAGCAACAGAGATATCTCAAAACCGGCCGGGCCGCCATATTTAGCAAAAGCTACAAGGTCATTGGATTCCCGGACATTTCAGGCAGCAATGTCATGAAAATTAGCGTAGGCGAAACCCTCACGCTCCAGGGCGAATTGCAGGCCCTGTGCGACCGCCATGGCAAACTCGGCAAAGGCAAGGAATATGAAATCAGCAAAGGCCCTCCCGGCCAAACCCTGATCTCTTTCTCCGACCAGACCCTGGCCGGCCAGCGCGTCCTGGCGGTACTCAAAAAATAAGACGTAAAAGCCCACTGTCGTGAAAGCTCGGCAATCCAGAAGATTGCCGGGCTTTTCCCATCCATATCTCTTTCTTTTCCAACTCCACAAATCCAAATATGGAGACCAAAATGTCCGTCGACGACCGCCTCAAAGAACTGAACATCACCCTCCCACCTGTTCCTGCACCAGCCGGCAACTATGCCCACGCCGTGCGTAGCGGCAATCAGTTGTATCTTTCCGGCAAAGGTCCCGGAAACTCCACCGGCAAAGTGGGTGCCGACGTGACGACCGAACAGGCCCACGAAGATGCCCGAAAAGTCGGCCTGATCCTTCTGGCAGTCCTGAAGGACGAACTCGGTTCCCTCGATAGGGTCAAACAGGTCGTCAAAGTCCTCGGGATGGTCAACGCCACCCCCGATTTCAAGGAACACCCCCAGGTCATCAACGGCTGCTCCGATCTGTTTGTCGAAGTCTTCGGCGACCAGGGCAAACACGCCCGCTCGGCCATAGGCATGGGCTCCTTACCCAACATGATCACCGTAGAAATCGAAGCCATTGTCGAGATTACAGATTAGTCATTCCCGATATCAAAAGGAAGCGCCCCCAGTTATTGAAACTGGGGGCGCTTCCTTTTTTCCAAACCAGGCACCCAAAAACGGGGAGAGGGCCTCCTCAATCTCTCTTCGCAAAAATCAAAAAATCTCCAAATCCAACATTCCCATTCCCATCCAGATCAAACCGGGCATCAAACCCGTCGTCCTCCTGCCGGGATCCATATGCCTCTGCAAAAAGCAGAAAATCTGAAAACCCGACCTCACCGTCCTCGTCAAAATCCAACACAGAACCTGTCCCATCCACAACTGCCAGAGGCCTGTGAAATCGCAGCACAAACAAACCGTGTTCCAAATCGCTCACATAAACCAGTCCCCGATGGGGAAACGCAGACCAGGCACCGTTAAACGAGGACTCCCGATACCGCTCGCTCAAAATATAGGCCCCCACTTCTCGCGGACGTGCTGGATCCGACACATCCACAGCCCGAAACCCATCCTGGTAGTTCCCCACATACACCAGATCGCCTTCTACCCGCACATTGTGAATCGACAACTCCCGTGTCCCACTCACCACCCGATTGGAGCTCTTGTAAAACCCGATCTGTCTGGGATTTGCCAGATCGCTGAGATCAATTACCCGCATAAACCCGCCCGACTTTTCGTCGGTGATAAACGCCCGATTCCCATCGGCCGACGGCTCCGCACTGTGCGTCCAGGCGCCGGGATAGGTATATTTGCTGATCAGTGTCGGATTTCTCGGGTTCGACACATCCAGCACCCGGAACCCTGCCTCGGCATAGGACACATACGCCCGATGGTTCAAAACCGACACATCGTGCGGAATAATGTGTTTGCTCAGTGTCTGTTCCGATTCAGGAATCGCCCAGTGCCCCACCTCAAAAGGCTTTTGAGGATCGGCGATATTCACAATCCGGATCCCATCCGTATTGCTGACCAGATAAACCCAATCGCCCGAAATATAGGAATTGTGCACCCCGCCAACATCCAGATTTGTGGTATACTTGGCCAGTTCCACCGGCCGGGTCGGGTCCGAAATATCCAGGATCTGAATCCCGGGAATACCGGCATCCAAAAAGGATTGTATCCGAGGCACCTCGTTGGACACCACCGCCAGATGACCCGACACCTTAATATCTTTAATTTCGGTTCGCTTGGTCGCGTTTGTCCAGATCACCTCACCCGCCTGCCCCGATGCCAGTCCAAAAGGCGCATAAACGCCGTCACCCGTGGCCTGTGTTGTCAGCCGACCGGTCTCCGGATCGAGTTGAAAAATCGCCCCGGTCGTTCGCCCCAATTTATTTGGATCGGCATGGAAATCGGCAATCAGAATCTGCCCATCAACACCCAGGGCAAGGCGCACGGGAGAATGCAGCGGAGATCCGGTTCGCAACGTTCGCACCCGCCTGCTATCGGGATTGATCTCCAAAATTCTGGAAGGAATGCCGGATCGATAATCGCCAGCATCAATCGCAATAATCAACCCACGCCGGTCCACGATAATATCCCGCAACGAATAAAAAGGCTCTCTGGCCCTCGACACATTTTGAAGAATTGGAATCCAGATCTCGGTTTCCCGATCAAACCGGAGTAACTTCGACCGCCGCGACGTGCGAACATCGCCTGCATCCGAAACATAGATCCCCCCCAGGGCATCGATGGCAACCCCATAGGGAAATGTAATATCCGTAACCAAAAGAGGAATAACAGAACCGGTGCGAGGGTTTAGCTCATAAACTCCCTTCTGTTCCCCGTAGACATTGGCCACAACCAATAACCCTGTCGCCGTACGGGCAATACTCAAGGGGTGCTTCAAAGCAGCCCCTTGAAAGACCAATTCAACAGCCCCACTCTCCCGGTCTACCCGATAAATTGCGCCATCCCGTTCGTCCGACGAAAACACCAGATTGGGAATGGCAATCGGCAACCGCCCCACATCGGCAACCAGCACATCCCCATTTTGTTCCAGCACAACACCAGAAGGAAAAAGAAAGGAATCGTCTGTATTTACCCGGACCCCCTGTCCGGAAACCAGACGACGAACATCCGATTGGGGCTTTGGGAAAAGCCCCACTCCCCGAGGAAACTCCGGAGTGGACACATCGATTACCCGGAGCCCGTCATAATAGTTCCCCAGATAAACATAATCTCCAGAGACATATAGATCGGCAAAATCTTCAACCGAATCCGGTTTGTACCGGCTCACCATCTCCGTGTTGCGGGCATACGGTTCTAAGGTGAGCACACGAGACAGACTCGGCCCCTGGAGGGATTTGGAATACTCTCCCTCATCTTCGTGCAACACCACCTTCGCCGCCCGTTCTATGCCCTCTGAAAAGGCAACCGAAGCCGTGAGAAGAAAGCCTGAAAGAACCGCCCAGAGCATGGATCGAAACGGGGAAAACAATCTCATAAAATGAAATCCCATATCGTTAGAAAGTCCAAACCCTTTCCGCATTTCCCCTACCACATGTGAACAAATACGGCAGGCCGGACTTTCTTCCCGGTCGGTGCGGTTGAAAGCAGTGAATCTGCATAAGCGGCATGATTCACCATCTGTTCCCGATTCCCACCCTTCAAAAACAAGTGCAAATTGCGATCCGGCTGGGTCACCAGATTGGCAACCGTGCGCTGAAACTCCCCGGCTTTTAGCATCTGCGCCACCGATCGCCCATCCTGGGAAAACCCCAGGCCCTTCGAGGTATAGACCACAATCACATCCCCCGGATTGGGATCGTGATGGTGCACCCGCCACACAGGCTGCGACACATTCAAAATCATGATGCCCAGACACAGCATCAGCATCATAATCCCCAGGAAGAGCTCTTTGCTCACATCGTGCTCTTCGGCCTCCACCACAGCCCGCTGTAAAAACCGTCTTCTCACAACATCCCCCTATAAAATCCCATCGCGCATGGCCAACCACCGCCGCTCCAGGTCTGCCATCCGGTTCATCAACACATCAAACGTCTTGCGCAACGGCAAATAGGCCAGAAGCGACACCAGTGTGGTCTGAAAGGCCAGCACCAATCCGCCGGCCATATTCCGAAGCACGCGAAACGTCTCGGTGGCTTCATCCAACCGCGTCAAATGCTCCGCCATCAACAAAATCCCGCACACTGTGCCCAAATATCCGTAGAATGGAATCCGGCCTAATGCCCGTTGCCCGGTTAACAAGCGTTCCCCGAACACCCCCATCAATTCTTCCATCGCATCGTCATCCCGGGCCCGCACATCGGCATATGAATCGCGACTTTTCCGCAAGACCTCCAGGCCGCTTTGCCGGTGGACCGTCAGTGTTCCATCCTTCCCTTTCTCACTTAACAGGGCCTCCTCCTCCGCATCCAGCCGCATCCAGAGGTGGACCAGCACGGTCAGATGCGCTGCCGAGGCCGACAGGATCAGTACATAAGAAAAACGCCCCACCCAGAGGACGGTTCCACCTCCCGGTTCTGCAAACAGATAGTAATAAATGCCGACAAAAGCCACCCCAAACCCCGCCAACCCGCCGATCACTCCCCCAATCACACCGCCATGTCCTGCGGGCAAGCCATACGCCCGTTCCGCCCGCACAATCGCCTCCATCCGCTGCATCAGCAACAGGGTTCCCGCCATCGCACACACGGCAACAAACAAGATCGCCGACACCATCTCAACCCAGTTCAATCCGCCCATTCATTCCCCTTCAAATTGTAAAAAATATCGTGCTCACCCACCTGTCCATGCGTCCCAATTCAAAATCACATAACCCACATACAACCCCAAAATCAAAGTCGGAATCAACAATCCCCAACGAGTCGCCCGCCCCAATCCCCCTCTCCCGCCAACCAAACCGGCCTCCACACTTTCCGAACCAGAACCCTTTTGTCCCTTCCCCCCCCGCCTATCTTCACCCTGTTTCCCGCGCCTGGCACCCGGTGGCGCAGCACCTCGCTCTTCCGGCTGCTGATAGGCCAGTTGACGCGGACCGGCCACCTCTCCGGTGGCCACATCGGATTCCGGCGTGGCGGCGGCCTCCCCCTTCAAAGCCCGCCTTTCGGGATAAATCAACTGCTGCTGTTTTTCCGGCAAGGCCTTCGCCCAGGCCTGCGTTTGCTCGGCCAACGGCTTGGACATAGCCTCTTTCAGAGGCCCGGCCTTGCCCAGAGTCAACCCCGGAGAGCTCTCTCGTTGTTCGGCAACCACCGGAAACGCAAATTCCTCGGTCTGTGCCTCCAGCGTTTTCTTCAGTTCCGCCCGTTTTCCCTGCAACACCACCAGATGTTGTAAAAACCGGTGATAATCCATCTTTCGCTTCTGTGTCTTCTGTTGCATCCCCCCCACATGTCCTGCCTGAGAAGCAGCCTTGAGAACGGCCTGCCCCTCAAATGTCGTAGACAGCTCCACCACTCCAAACACCTTTGGTCCCCAGATCGGCTCGGCCCCCGGAATATCGGGCGACGGATGGGCATAGGTAATCGCCATCGCCCGTCCCTCTGTAGCCTCCCACTGGCCGTCTGACACCACAATCGGATGCAGCGCACCCGCTGGATCTCGCAAGTACAACCCACACATAAATCCACTCTCCACAAAATCCGTATCCCAACACCGTGCCCGAATGCGATTTTGCGCCTGCAAATAAATCGACGGCACCTCCACTTCCACCGGCGTCAACCGGGTCTCCCCCACCAGAAAATCGTTCACCCATACTTGTGCTTCATCATCGGCCCAAAAAATCATCACCACAGCCATCCCTTCGGGCACCAACCCATCTTCAGGTGGGTCGGGCAACCGCTTCCCGTCCAGTGCCTGCCCATCCTTTATCGCCATCACCCGCACCACACTGTCAATCTCTGCCACCACCGTATTGTACGCCTGGCGGAGTTCGAACACACTTTCTCCGGCGGCCTCTGCAAAACCAGCAGCCAGAAAGAGCACAGCTATCACAATGTACGTCACAGCTCGCACAGTATGCTCCACACATTAACGGTCTGCAAAAGACCCGTCATCTTCGTGCCAGAACATCCCCCGTGTCCGGTACGTCTCATCCCGTAAAGCCTCAATCGCCTCGTCCTCCATCTCAATGCCCAGCCCCGGACCTGTCGGCAATTCCATAAAGCCATCTTTGAACACCAAAGGGTCTTTGAACAACCCTTCCCCCCGTACCGACCCGCCTTCACAGATCAAGAAATTCGGCACCGTCGCCATCACATGAATCGATGCCGCAACCCCAATCGGGCCGGCGGCATTGTGAGGTGCCAGTGCAATATGATGGGTTTCCGCTAAATTCGCAATCTTGCGCAACTCCGAAATTCCTCCACAATGTCGAATATCCGGCTGCAACACCGCCGCCGCTTCTTTTTCCACAATCTCCCGAAATCCCCACCGGGTCAAATGCCGCTCTCCGGTCGCAATGGGCACCGTCGTCGTCCGTTTGATATTCAGCAACACCTCATTGTTTTCCGGATGACATGGCTCTTCTGCAAACAGCAACTTGAACGGTTCCAGTTCTTTAATCAAAATAACCGCCATCGCCGGACTCAACCGGCGGTGCAAGTCCACCGCAATATCCACTTCATCCCCCACCGCCTCCCGCACCGCTGCCACTCGCGCCACCATCTGGTCAATCTTCCTGGGCGTATCCACATATCGAACCGGCGTTGAACTGGCCCCCATCTTAACCGCCCGAAACCCTTCTTCCACCCTCTGCCGGGCACTCTCGGCCACAGCCTCCGGACTTTCTCCCCCACCAATCCCCGTATACACCCGCACCCGATTGCGCACCGACCCACCCAGCAGCTTCCACACAGGCAGACCGACAGCCTTTCCAAACACATCCCACATCGCCATCTCAATTCCCGAAAGCGCACCAATGAGCACCGGCATGCTCCGGCTATAGCTGGACCGATACATCGCCTGCCAGTGGTCCTCAATCTGCAACGGATCTCGCCCCACCAGATATTCGGCCATATCCGCCACGGCCTGTGCCACCACCCGCCAGTGCTCATAATTCATCGGCTCGCCATATCCCACCAGCCCCTCGTCGGTATACATCTTCAAAATCATCGCCCGACCTTGAATCGGGATGGTCTCAAACCCGGTAATCTTCATACGGTCTCCTCTTCCTCCGGATAATCCTTCCGTGCCGCCCGAATCTCCTGTGCCACTTTCTCTGCAAACTTCACCTGGCTATTGTCCTCCGGCACATACCCGATCACTCGGGTGGCGTTCGAAATTCCCCAGAACCGATGCGAATTTCCACTGATCCCATAAAAAATCTGAAACGGAACGCCATACTCATTTTTTATATCTTCCGTTTCAATACTTTTCACCACCAGTTGCACCTGATCTCGAACGCTCAAATAGGCCCCCAGTTCCCGATGCATCCGCGTTAAATTCTCCACCCGACCCATCCCCATTTCCCTGGGCGCACCAATGCGAATCTGCACATTTTCGAGCCGCTTGCCGTTATGCATCGATCCGGTTGCAAATACAAAGCCCAACGCCTCGTAAGAAATCTTGCCCCAACCGTAAAAATTATCGGACAACGGGATCATATCCGGTGTCACAAATTCCAGCTTTTTTTCCCAGATCAGGGGTTCGTAAAAATCCGCCGCGTGGTTGGAACTCATCACCACCACCCGCTGCACATCTTCCTCCATACAGGTCTGGTAGACATTATAACACATCATCACATTGTCATATTCCTTCCAGAAATCCGTATGTTTGCTGTCCACCGTCCCCTTAAACCCACTGTGCACCACCGCATCGGCCCCCCGAAAATATTCCCGATACGCATCCCGATCCCGATTCAACAAATCCACCACCTGCACATCTTCCACCTCGTTCCCATCTCGATCGGTCGTTTTGATATCCAACAATGTCAAATCATACCGTTCCTTCAAAGCAGGCAACATTCGCCCACTCACATATCCTGTTGCACCCGTCAATACAAGCTTCCGTTTTGCCATATCCTATTCCTCCGGATAATTCTTCTGCGCCTCCAGAAGGACCTCCGACAACTGATCTGCAAACTTGACCTGGCTGTTGTCTTCCGGCTCGTACCCGATGATTCGTCGGGCATTTGCCAGACTCCAGAAATTGTGTGAATTCCCGCTGATTCCATAAAATATCTGAAACGGAATCCCGTTCTCATCTTCGATATTTTCCGTTTCAATACTTTTTACAATCAACTGCACCTGATCCCGCACACTTAAATAGGCACCCAGCCCCCGGTGCATCTTCTTTAGATCTCCGGCGGTCGAACCGTCGATATCCGATTCTCTGGGTCCACCGATACGAATCTGCACATTTTCCAGCTTCTTGCCGTCGTTGGGGCCGCCGGTTGCAAAGGTGAATCCCAAAAGCTCATAAGCAGCTTTTGCCCAGCCGTAAAAATTATCGGACAACGGATACATATCTGGCGTCACATATTCCAGCTTGTCATCCCAGATCAAACGCTCGTAATAATCCGCCGCATGGTTGGAGCTAATAATCACCGCCCGGCGCACCCCTTCCTCCACGCATACCTGATACACGTTGTGGGCCATATCCACATTGGCCGATTCGGCCCAATAACGGTCCTTCGGATTACTTGCCCGGGTAAACCCACAGTGAATCACCGCATCTTGACCCCGAAAATGCGCTCGATAGGCATCCCGATTTCGATCTGTCAAATCCGCAATCACAGTGCCTGCAACTTCCTCGCCCTGGCGGTTGGTCGTTTTGACGTCCAGAATGGTCAGATCGTATCGTTCCTGTAGTGCAGGCAGCATCCGCCCGGCTACATATCCCGTTCCGCCAGCAATTAAAACCTTTCTTTTTGCCATCGTTTCTCCTTATCCCCTAAGAACGGATCCAGCGCGAACCAGATCCTCGTCCACAACAGCATCCATCAACGAATGGAACAAATACGCACCACAATCAGCTTCTCCATCAAGGAACCGGGTCGGTATCTCCAGACACCGACCCGGTAACAGCACCTGATCATAGACACGGTTACGGCATCGGAAACGGCATCGGTGTCGGCTCAAAATGCCGATACCGATCCTCGCCCCGCAACAAAACCGGCTGCCACTGCTGCTTGACCGAGTTCAAAACCGTCTGTTTGCAATACGGGGCAATATACCGCACCGTCAACCCACACCGGCGGCGAGTCGACCGATTGGGATTGCTGGCATGAAATACCTGCCCGTGATGCACCGACATCTGCCCGGCCTTTAAAATCAAATCCATCGCCCGGCTCGAATCCACCAGCGCATCGGGAATCTCCTGATTGATGCTCAAGAGGTTCCCATCCCGCTTCGATTTCCCGTGCGTCACCACCCCATCCGTGTGCGACCCCGGAATCACGCGCATACACCCGTTTTCCACATCGCTATCGTCCACGGCAATCCAGGCTGTGTGCGCCTCGGGCGGTTCCAATCCCCAGTAGGTAGTATCCTGATGCCAGGCCACAAAGTCCTGTGATTCCGGATTGGGATATTTGCAAAAAATATGTGTGGACAGCAACAAAATATCCTGCCCCATCACCTCCTGCATCACATCCAGCACGCGCCCGTCGGTGGCCAGTTGCCAGATAAACTCCTCTTCAAAGTGCCGCCCCTGAAGCCCGATCTGACACTTCTCCTTCCCTTCCCGTGCCTCCAGGGCATC
>JAPUJS010000246.1 GCA_027296045.1 bacterium
GGCTGTGAGCGCTGCCATGGCCCGGGAGAACACCATGTAAATCTGCACGAACAGGGCCTGGAATCAGAACCCATCGACCGCACCATTGTCAATCCAGAGCACGTACCAGCCAACCAGAAAATCGATATCTGCCTGCAATGCCACCTTCAGGGCACCATGCGGGTGCTCAAAAAAGATCACACGGAAACCGACTTTCGCCCCGGCCAATCGCTCACAGCCCTCAAGTCGATCTTCATCCAGGCAGGCCTTCCGCCCGGTGATTTTGGAATTGCCAGCCACGGAGAACGGTTTCTATCCAGCGTTTGTTATCAAAAAAGCAGAATGGGTTGCACCTATTGCCACGACCCCCACCGTCCGGTCCAGACCGTATCCCGCTCGTTCTTCAACGGACGCTGCACCACCTGCCATGAAACCCTCAGTCCCGCCACCCAAACAGGGCATCACCGTCCGGGTGCAGACTGTGTGGCCTGCCATATGCGCCAGGGTGCAACCGCCGACATTTTGCACGTCAACTTCACCGACCACTGGATCCGAAAAAAATTCTGGAACGCCCCCAAAGCGTCGTAGATTCTCTCCGAAAGCACCGTGCCAATACCCCCATCGTCCTGGAAAGCTTTTTCCCGGAAACAGACACGGCCGCCGATCTCCGACTCGGCATTGCCTACATCAAATATTACGAATCCAAACACGCCCATCCCGAATATCTCCGTCGGGGAATCGCCCTCCTGACATCTGGCCTTCAAGAACACCCTGACCACGCCAAAGGCCACTATTTTCTGGGCCTTGCCTATACACACCGGGAACGCTTAGCCCAGGCAGCCCATGAATTTCAAACAGTGATCGCCCTTTCTCCAGAACATGGGCTTGCCCACTTTCAACTGGGCCGAGCGTTCCAAAAAATGAACCGATCCCAAGAAGCAATCCGGACCTATCGGACTGGCCTGCGCATTTTCCCCGAAAACTCCAAGGCCTATAACAACCTTGGAAATATCTATTCAGGCCAGGGGGATTTCGACCAGGCCCAGACAGCCTATGAACAGGCCGTATTCTGGCAATCGGACTATGCCCTTGCCTACAACAACCTGGGAGACTTGCTGGCTTATAAAAAGCGGGATCTAAAATCAGCCGCACAGCAGTTTGGAAATGCCTTGCAATATCAACCCGACTTTCCCGCCGCCCTGTTCAACCTGGGCAACATCCGCCTGGCCGAAAAAAACGAAGCCCAGGCCTTTGCCCTCTTTCAACAGGCCCTTCGGGTCGACCCCAACTACGTACCTGCCCTTGGCAACCTGTCTGTCCTGTTCATCGGCCGGGGTGAAAACGAAGCGGCCCGAAAACACCTGAACCACCTGCTTCAGATCGCACCGGGGGATCAGCGTGCCCGTGACCTTCTGGAGCGATTGGACCAGTCCGAGCAGAAATGATAGGATGCACAAAAAATCTGGCGATCTGCCAGCAGGCAATCGCTCAAAGAGAAAAAAGGCAGGGATTGTAGCCCCCGCCTTGACCCTGCTTTCTTTCCTCTTATCGCCTTCTGGGCGGTTTCCACTTCTTCAGGTGTTTCCGCCACGATTTATTCACCTCATCTTTAACCGCAATCGCATCTCTCCATCGATCTCCAAAGACCGAAAGATAATATCCCCCCGCAATCTGTTCGGGACAGACAAACATCTCCCGCCCCGGTGTCGCGGCTTCCAACCAACAGGCAATCAACCGGTCGGTAAATTCCATCCAGTCTAAAAACTCCGGCGTCAACTTCCCCTTCTTGCCCACCACCTGGATCTGTGCGTGATGCCCATTAAAGGGCCTGAAATGAAACTGTTGGGCAAACTGAATCAGGTCCACCCGTTCGGACAGTCGGTCCCAGTAAGGCGGCGACAGGTGTTTCACCACGGCCGGGTGCGAAAAATCCCACGTCATCTTCATCAGCCTTTTTTCTGCCTTCTCATACCCGGCGGCAAGCGCATAGACCTTTTCCGGAGTTTCCGTACAGGTATCCCGATGGACCTCGATTGCCACATCCATTCCCAGTTCATCGGCTGCTGCTAAAACCCGCCTCGCCACTTCCACCGCCCGCTTTGTCGGGGTGTCGTGATCCAGCATTTGCACGTTCACACACCGGGCGCCCACCTCTTTGAGGGCCCGCAACTTGGGCTTGATCTCAGGAATGCCGCCCATGTCTATGGTTGCCGCAAACAGCAATCCACTTTTCTCCACGTGCTCCCGTGTCACCAGCGGAATTCGCCCTACAAACCCGTCGAAACCGGCCTTTTTAATTTCCTTCAATTTCCGCTCCGTACTCCATTCCCCCTTTTTGCCGCCGTATCCAGACAGGCTCCCCAGCGTCGCCATCTGATAAATCCTGGGCTTTTCTACTTTCTTTTTTGCCATACTTCCTCCTCTGAATCAGATCCAATTTCACTGAACAGAGTCCAAAATAAGGTCCATACCCTTGAAATGCAAGTAAAGAACCACACCCGGAGGGAGCCTACAAAAAGCCCGAGCATTTCGCCCAGGCCACCAATTCTTTGCCGGTCCCGCTTTCGTCCTGAATCCCTCGGGAAGAAAAAAACAAAAACCCCCTTGGTTAAAAAAAACCAAGGGGGCCTTTTCATGGATCAATCTCATCCTTAAAATCCATTGCACCCGTCAGGCTTTCCCAATCGATGCGGTACCTTCCTAATCACCCGTTTTTCCCAACAAATAGGCCACCAGAATCTGTCGCTGTTCGGCCGTCATATCAAACCGGGGCATCGAAATCCGATATTTTTGGTGCAAAGCCTTCAACCTGTCCGTTTGACCAAAGGAAGCCGGCTGATCCAGATATTGACTTAAAGATTCCGGCGTCCAATAGGCTTTCAAGCCCTTGAGAGGTGGACCCAGTTGGGTGCCCGAAAAATCAGCACCGTGGCACCGGGCACACCCCGAGCCAAAGTACAGAACCGCACCGGGAGACCGACCACAATCCACGACACCAACCAGGGAAATACCGACAAGCCATAGACACACACACCAAAGCCGCCTCCGATTGCTCCGATGCGAAATCTCGGTTACACCGGACCCTCTACCCAAAGCAGACCTCCATTTATACGGTTTCATCATTTTCTTACTTGACAGGTAGATCCAAGTATTGCATCTTGCAACTTGCAAAAAACGCAGAGACCTACATCTCTGAGATCGGATATTCGTACGATCGAAACTGTCAGGATCTGGAGAACTTACAGTGGCTCTCATTCTGGTGATGGACGACGATGCTTCGGTCCGAATCGCCCTGCGCACCCTGCTTCTAAAAGAAGGACACGAAGTGCTCGAAGCAACCAACGGTGTGGAAGGGGCAAATCTGTATGTCCAAAACCGCCCCGACCTGGTCATCACAGATATCTTCATGCCCGACAAAGACGGCGTCGAAACCCTCCTGGAACTCCGGCACGACTTTCCCGATGTCAAAGTGATTGTCATCTCTGGAAACGCCCAGAAATTTTTACCCCTTACCGAAGACCTGGGTGCCCACTGGACCCTGACCAAGCCCTTTAAAGCCACGGAAATCCTGGAAGCAGTTCGAGATCTCCTGGAGCGAAGTGAAACGTAGGGAGGGTCATTGTGGCGCACATCCTGATCATCGACGACGACGCTCCCACCCGGCAACTGCTCCGGGACTTTCTGGAAGGACAAGGTCATCACATCGTCGAAGCAGAAAACGGCAAAGTGGGCATCGAAATACACCGTAGTGATCCGGCCGAGGTGATCATTACGGATATTTTTATGCCCGAAAAAAACGGATTGAGGGTCATCCGCGAACTGCAGCGAGAAGACCCTGCAATCAAAATTATCGCCATTTCAGGCGGCGGCGACCTGGGAAACCTCAACCCCCTCATCCTGGCCGAAGAAGTGGGCATTGAACACACCCTTACCAAACCCTTCCACATGCAGGATTTGCTGGATGCCATCCAAGACTTGCTGCTGGAAACCTGAGAGATGCAAAATCCGAAAAACCAGGGCATTTCAAGCCCTGGTTTTTTTATGCCATCAAACCGAGTACCCACCCGTTCATCCACCACCTCCTGTCGGGATCCCAGGTTCCAGGTCTCTCCATCAAATCGGTACATACGATGTGCTATTCGATCCGACACCGTCCCGGGAAGGACACACCACCAGACCTTCGACTGAGGCTTCTCGCCTGTTTTCCCGGTGCCCATAAAAAACGCCGGACTGCCCTGTCCTGCAGCAGATCCGACAGTGAGCAGCCCAATCGCCAAAACCAAACCGATAGGGCTCATTTCCTCTCCCTCTAAGGTTCTTGCTCCATTTTTTCAGAGGTTGGTTCGGACTGCTCGCTTTCCATCCCCTGTTCCCCCGGCAGGTCGCCCCTCTTTTTCCGCACCCGCCAATAAACCCGCTGAGAAACCAGATCGGCCTCTTCTGACGTATACGGAATAGTTGTCACCTTTTCTAAATGATACAAAATCTCTTCTTCCCCAAACCAGGCCGGTTTAAAAACATTTTTGCTTTGCAAGGGGGCCTGATCGATAAAGTGGTGCGATTCGGGATCTTCACTATTCCCATAGGGCAACAGGCTCCAGGCCTGCACCGGTTCTGTGAGGGAAACCACCATCGTGAAAGAAGACCCTCGCGTCACTTGAAACACCCCATCCGACCCGGCTTTTGCCCGGGTCATATGCAACGCAGTTGTCCCTGGAGGCGGTCCACTGATGGGAAATGTCTGTTCCCCCCGCCTGATATGATGCACATCGCCCCAGACCACATCCAGTTTTCCATAGGTCGACATCATAAATTCGACAGCCGTACGGAGAGCCTCCAGTGCTAGCTTCTCCTGCGCCGTCTGGTCCTTTCTCTGGGCGGCTGGAAGCTGCCCCATCAGGCGATCGAACCGCACCTTCCACATCGAAAACAACAGGGTCCCCTTGCTGTCTACACTGGCCCGATTGTTCCAGTGACGCAAAATATCGACAGCCGCTCCAACTTGCCCTTCCGGATCATAAATTTCGTGCCATGTCTGATTATACGCCCGCAGGATAATTCCCTTCCATTCCTCGGCCGCAATCAGATAATCATCTCGGGCCATAGCTTTCATATCTTCAACCGTAATCCCCCGGTGTGTCAACAGCCAGTTCAAAAGCCGATGGCCCCGATTATTAAACCCACCCCGTCCCAGATAAAGGGGAAATACATCCGGGTCCAGCCCACTTTCTACAGTGACCAGGTGAGCAGCCGTATTGCAGTTTTGCAAAAACCCGGCCTTGGGGTTGGTGATCTGGGGAAGCTGGGAAAAGGTCAAAATTCCCTGCCACTGCGTCTCGGCCGCCCACCCCGGAACCGGAACTCGCCAGTCAAATTCTTCGGACCGAACCGGGCAGCGTGCGTTAAACACATAAAAAATATTTCCGTCCACATCGCCATACATCACATTGGTGGTCGGAAGTTCCAGCCGGGCCATGGCCCGTTTAAACGGCTCCAACCCTTGGGCCCGGTTCATCGCATAAAACTGCCCAATAAAATCCACCAGATCTTCCATACTGGTGTGGGCGGCATAGGCCCAGTTCTCCGTAGTTTTATAAACCGGCCCGTGAATCGTATACAGCAATTCCTTTTCAACCTCATAAACCCCTTCTCCCGGCTCTCCCCGCACCCGAATTTTCACCCGTCGGGAAGTCATCCGCTCCTTTTCTTTTTCGTAGAAATAGCGCTTGGGATTTGCCGGATCCAGGCGCTCCTCATACAGGTCAAACACATCGGCTGCATTCACCGTCATCGACCACGCAATCCGGTCGGTATGCCCCATCAAAATCACCGGCAACCCAAACATCGTCGCCCCGGATACATTCAGCCCTTCCCGGCTCACCAGATGGGCCTCGTACCACTGCAATGGCTTCGACCAGGGCAAATGTGAATCCATTACAAACAGGGGCGACCCGGTAGCCGACCGGGAAGCGTCTACAACCCAGTGATTGGAAGCCATCAGGTCCACCAACGTTGGTCGCAACCCCTTTTGCGCCAGCTCGGGTGCCCCGGACTGCTCTGCAAACAGGAACACCAACCAGCGAGCCAGAGCGATCACTTCCTTGGCATTGACCTCCTCCACCCAGTGGGGCAACACCTGCTGGTGGATTTTGATGTAGTGATTAATCCCACTCGCAAATGCCTCCACCAGCGAGCGAGTCGACTTCGGGATATCCCCATAAAGCTCTCCCGCTACCGTATAAATCCGCCACAGCAAGGCCTTATAATCGTGTTCCAGATAAGCCCTGCCTTCAATCTCGGAACGTCGCCCCCGGGCCTGCCGGTAATTCAGCAGCATATCGATCAGGTGATCCTCGGCCTGGGCATAGCCAAACCCGAACGCCACATCCAGATCCGTTTCGCCAAAAATGTGCGGCACCCCGTATCGATCCCGCAAAATCCGGACCCTGCCCGAAGACGGAATCAGCAACGAATCGCCCAATTCTTCCAGCACCACCTCAAGAGGTGTCTCTGCCAACAAGAGGGCCAAACTATCGACCGCCGTTGTATCGGGTTCCAAAAAAAAGAAATCTTCCTGGGCCTCCACCCGACCGATCATCAGGAGCATCAACACCCCGAACCAAACTTTCATGCCTACTCCCGAAATAGATGGTCTTCCACGGGCAGCGATACAACCAGCCCATTGGTTGCAGAAATGAGCCCGGCTTCCATAATCTCCTGTGCGGCTCTTGAAAGGTCGGGGTTGGTCAAAAACGAAGGATCTTTGCCCGACCGAATGCTTCCCACAAAATGCACCGGTCCATTCTGTTCCCCCTCGGGCAAATCATCCAGCGCCACCGACTCGCCATCCTCGTTGTTCCGTGTAAACACCTTCACATCCTGCCCCCCCGCAATCAACGTCCCTTTGGTGCCATAAAGAACGGCATCGTGTGCAGGCTTGTGAGGAACCGCCTCCGTCCAGGTCATCTCCAACCGGCACATTGCGTTGGGATACCGCAAAATCATCATCCCATTGTCGTCGACCGGCAAATGCGTTTTCAACAGCCTGCCCGCCACGCCCACCACACTGTTCGGACTGCCCAAAAAGAGGACGCACATGCTTGCCCCATATCCGCCATAATCGTTGAAAGCCCCGGCCCCGTTCAAATGTTTGTCAAATAGAAACTCACAAAAATGCTCCGAACAGCCCAATTCGTCCGGCCCGCAGTGTCCACCCCGCCAAACCAATTGCCACATCTGCCCGATGGCACCTTCCTGCACCAGCCGGTAGGCCGTCCGCAATCCCCGATTCCAGGCCGTGGGCCAGTTCACCATCAACGTCGTCCCTGCTTTCCGGGCAGCCGTCAGCATCTGGTCGGCCTGTTCCAGGGTAGCCGCCATTGGTTTCTCCACCATCACATGGACGCCTCTGCTTGCGCACAGCTCGACAACGTGGGCATGGTGCGCTGGGGCCGAAAAACCGAATACCGCATCGGGTTTTTCCGCTTCCAGAAGCGCTTCATAGGTTTCATAGACCACCTCACACCCTGTCTTTTCCTTGAACTCCTCCCGCAGCGCCCCCTTCTCATCTGCCCCGGCCACCAGTTCCGCATCGTCCAGTTCGGCAAGCTGTCTCAAATTGGACCACAAATGATCGTGCGCCATCCCAAGCACGGCAACTTTCAGTTTGTCTGCCATAAGAACACCTCCTTGCATTCCGGGTTGAAAAACTCGGAACGGTTACAACCCGCGCATCCGGCTCATAATGCGTGAATAAATCGCACCTTCCATATAATCATCTGCAAACAGATAAACCTGTACGCCGCCTATTTTTCCAATCTCTTCCCGAAACTGCCGTGAAAGATCCCGTCCCCCCGGGATCAAATCGTATCCCACAGGAATCGCATATCGGGGCTTGATTCCCCGAATCACTTCCACCGCTTCGGTCAGATTATCCCGGTCCATCGACCAGAGCATCATATCTATCCGACGGGTCGTGGCACATAATAACGATTCGACGGCACCGTCTCCGTCCACACTGCGCACCAGACAGACCAGCAGTCCGCCTCCAAAATTAAACAATACATTCCAGGGTTCTGTTATTTCTCCCCCAGGCCCCGGTAGAATCCGGATCTTGAGCGTATCGGCAACGCTCACCTGACGCACATCCAGACGCGCCTCATTTTCCAGGGCGTGCACCTTATACGGATCGACAGGCACTTCATCCCAGGCCGCGGTCCCTCTCCGCCCAATCATCCAATCCCTGTTTTTTTCCGACCCCACAAACCGCGCATTGGGAAAGGCCGTTGACAGATGCGTGAGCGTCGACAGGTCCAGACCATCGGGTGCCGGAAGCGTGCAAAAAACCAGATCGGGCCGAATATCGATCGTACCCACCGGACCGTTTCGATGGTCCCGGGAAAAAGCAGGATCAATCAAATAGACCTGTTGCCGGGCACTCTTCAACGCCAGGGAATGCCCGCCCAGCCAGAAGGCGCCGAACGATCGGTTTGGGATTTGGGTTTTTTCAATCAATTGCCCCAGCGTCCGGGCACCCGGCATTGCCTGTGTATTCATGCCCCCACTCCCAGTTTCAGCCTGAGGGTCTTGATCTCAAAAGGGGCAAACACGATCGCTTCGGGTGCCACCTCACGCACAGGCTGCTCCATCAAATCCACCTCAGAAACCGACAGAATTTCAGCCCAAGTTTTCAACCGCGCCTCACAGCCCTCACCCAGTGCTTCAAACGCACGCAAGATAAACCCATCGCCATCTTCTGCTTGCTTCAAAGCCGTTGTGACCACGCCCTCTCCATCCAGCACAATCGGCCCCACCCGATCGGGCAAAGAACGTGGCGCATCTGTATCATAGGTCACACACGATCGAAGGGGCTGATTCAACTCCCAGCCATCCCGATAGCTTCTGGCCGACCGAAAGTCTCCAGAATAGCCCCGAATGGAATAATTTGCCACGACCCGTTCCGGGTATGCCCGCCACACACGACGGTAGGAAAAAGAAATAGGATCGATCCAGGAACGCAACAGCGTGCTTTGCACCCTGGACTTCTCAAATTTGAAACCCGCCCGGTCGGTCGCAATCACCATCCCGGTTTCTCCATCATCCAGCGCCACCCACCCCAAACATTGCCGGTGGGACGCCCAGGATGCACACACACACCTTGCCTGGTCGGGCGAACTGAACCCAAAGGGCACACCGTAATGGACACGGGCATCTTCCATACCGCTGTCAAAAATCAGATCCACAGAAACAGGTTTTTCATCGCGCCAGGCCAGCCCCACCTTCAGATCTACTCGGTCCAAACCATCGTACAGATCAAACCGGAGATCCACTTTGGAATGCAACAAATGCCCCTCCAGCAACAGCGTTGCCCGGACCTCTCCGCTTTCAATCAGATCCACCCGGTCCAGAGCCAGTTCAAACTGACGGCCCGTGGGATCAAAATGCTCCACCCCCATCTTCATCGACTCTTCAAAACCAATCACCCGAAGATCCTTGATCAGCACCCGATCTTGCTTCCGATCGGTCAGCGTCACCCACCCGGTCACTTCATCCACATCCAGAAGATAGCCGGAGGTAGAAAACCGACGACCAATACGAATGCCGCGAAGCGGCTCAGAAATGCGATCCTCTACATCTTCAACCGCAAACGTAGGCTCGGGAAATTCGGGTGCCATCATCCCCGGCACCTGAACATTTAAAAGCTCGGGCTGGGGCGTATTGGGCAACAAATAATACGTCGCATATCCGCAGGCCGGAACGTCTTTGGCCAAAAACACGATCTCAATCTCGGTCGTCTCCACCTGCCTGCTCGACACCTCCTGAAACCGTATCCCCTCCCCGTCTCCATCCACCAATCGGCACAACTCGTATCGCCCGAAATCGGTGATCGCTTCCTCGCCCCAGAAAACCACCCGGGCCGTCACCACATCGGTCCGTTCCCATGAACACGGATTGAACACCACAATGGGAATCGTACCCGGCGGGCCTTCCTGCACTGCAACTTGCGCGGCGATAAGGGATTCGGCATCCTCGACAAGGCTCAAAGAATCTACCTGACGTTGCAGCGCAGATCGGGAATCCGTATTGCCGCCCACATCGTAATCCATTCCCTCCAACTGCCTCAGCCAGGCTTCTCGAAGCTGTTCTTGAGGGTAGGGACTCTGGCACAACAAATGAGAAATCGCTGCGACCTGTTCTGCCCACAAAAGGGTATAGACACCCTTTCGACTCTGGCAGACCATTTCGGGGGCGAGCGTTTCCAAATAAGGAGAAGGGGAAGGCACTTCCCCTTGATTTTGGGACAAAGGCGCAGGAATATTCTTGAAAACCTCGCCAAGGCGCCCGAAACCCACCGCCACATCTTCGCCCTGCCCCAGTTCATCCAATTCGCCCAAAGCGGCCTCGGAAAGCTGGCTCAGGTCAGACCCCCAAAAAATAGGCAATATCCCATCGCGTCCGACCAGCGCGTCTTCAATCACTTTCCACGACGCCTTGCGTATTCCGGGTTCTCCTTGAAGCGCCTGCCAGAACACATCCAGATCCAGTTCTGGATTCCAGACAACAACGCGCGAGCCGTCCAGCCCAACCCAGTCAAAAAACCCGTTCGACCCGGCTGCTGCCACAAAGGCCATCCCCGATTTTCGAACAAGCTGGGGAAACTGAGGCGTCCACCCCGATGTCTTGCTGAAAAACAAAACCTGGGATTTTTGTCCGCTCCGATTCTCAAGCCATTCCCTTCCATAATACAGATTCCGGACCAGATCCTCGCCCACCGCGAAATTTTGATCCACAGCCGTCCACTGCGGACTCACCTCCAATCGTCCCTCCTGCAAACGGTGTTGGACTTTTGCAATATCCGAAGGGTGTGCCTCCAAATAGGCAGAGGCAAAGGCGACATTTTCGACCACAAAAGTGAGATCTTCACGACCTTCCATCAACTCCAAAACACGCGCAATCGTCTGCCGCCCCCGGGACAGACAGGCCCTGGGATCGCCAAACCGAAAGAGGTGCAAACGAGAAAATGGAATCAGGTGCAAACGCGGTTGAGGCATAGCAGGCAGAAGGAGCGAAAAATCAGGGAGTAATGAACATTCCAACACACCAAAATATAGGGTTTCATGATACAGAACAACCGGGAACCTGTAAAGCGAAATTTCCCGGAGATAGAGTTATTTTCCCTGCGCAGGGAAAATAACTCTATCCCGACGCTGGCTTCCTTTTCCCGTTTGAATAACCATCCGCTTGCCCCCTCATAAAAAATGCAGTCTGGATAAATCACCATCGGCTCCGATCCACCTAGGGCACGCCTTCTTTCCGAGCCCGTATAGCCTTCAAATTTGCCTGTGCTTCCTCGTGATTAGGGTCCAGAACCAGGGCTTTCTGGACGGCATTTTCGGCCCTGTCATATTGCGCAACCTGGAAATAGGCCGCCCCCAAATTGTTGTAGCCATCTGCCTGCTCATATCCCATTTGAACCGCCTGCTCATAAGATGCGATCGCCTTTGAAAATTGTCGATTCGACACATAATACGCACCCAGGTTTCCGTGGACCTCTCCCGGAATTCGAGCCCCCAATTTCAACGCCTGCTCAAAGGCCTTTACGCCTGCATCCAGCTCCATTTTTTGGAAATAAACGCGACCGAGCAACAGGTAAACATTGGCCTGATCCGACAGAATTTCCGACGCCCGACGGAAAAACAATTCTGCCCGTTCCAGATCCCCCGCCTGCTGCCGAAAATTGCCCATCGAAAGAAAAATCCAGCCCAAAAGAGGACCGAGTTCCTCCGTCTTTTGAGCGGCCTCCTCCGAACCCTTGATCCGCCAGATCCGGATCAAAGGCCCCCCTCTTTCCAGATCTCCAAACCGCCCAATCGGATAATAAAACGCGTCTTGCCGGTCAAAAATAGCCCCGGCAACGTCTGTTTGAGAACCCGGTGAAAATTTGGCATACAAATGCGCCTCCCGATCCAGCCAGTTCAAAAAAGCCCCATCCACAACAGAATAATAGAGTGGGTGTTCATGGGTGATCACCCAGCCGCTGGCAGGGATTTCTTTGGGAGCTTTCTTGGCCTGCGATCGTTCCATCAGATCTTCCTGTCCGGGATAAATCGTGTACTGATAGATGGGAACGACCTTGCTGTCAAAGCGGGACCAGAAGGCCGCCAATTGATCTCCCGAAACCTCCGGGAAAGCTCGACAATACCGGGCCAACCACCAGCTTATCCCCGACTTGCTGCGCAGGGTGACATCGCCAAACAGCCCACCAACGTTCTTGATCTCCGCCCCCGAGAAAATCCGGTCCTCCACCCAGGCCCTGGCCAGAACCCGAGTATCCGACCGATCCAAAAGGCGGTTCAACCGCACACTTGCCCACAGTGGCTCCAAAAGACCTGCAACCAGGAAAGCCACGCCCCAGAGCCCTGCATACCGAATGGGTAAAACGCGACTCTTTCGAAGCCGGTCCACACAAACGCCTGCCAGCACACACAGCAACGGTATAATCGGCAGCACATATCGAAAAAACACCGCTTTCCCCTGTCCGGTAATGGCGTAAAAAACCAGCAGCAAACTGAGCACTACCCAATCGGAAGCAGAACGTCGAGCCGCTGCAATTCCCACCCCAAACACACCCAGAACCAGAATCCCCCACCCGAGCCCATATCGCAAGCTGACCTTCAAATGATACCACCAGCCCGATCCCAGATCCTCTCCGTGCCCAAATTCGAACAGATGCAACACCTGAAATCCAAAATCTCTCTTGAATCCGTCCAGCCGAAGCAACACATATGGCGAAACCAGTATAAAAATCGCCCCTGCCACCCCAAAGGCGATCCATATCCTTCGATTGAACATCCACTGCGAAATGACAGAAGCATCTCTTGGCTTGATACAAAAATGGGCGACCAGGATCGGTATAACGCCCAGAACAGAACCGTATTTCGTCCCGGTTGCCAAACCCACAAACACACCACTCCATATATAATCCCGGAGATTGCCCCCTCGCGTAATCCGGAGAGCATACAAAACGCCGAACATCAGCAGACAAACCGAAGGGACATCTGTCACCCCAAAATGAGAATCCCGAACGTGTAGCACACTGACTGCACAGAACCAGGCACCGGCCACCCCAACAAAGCGACCGTATCCCTCTTTGCCAATCCAATACACCACCAGCACCGTCAAACTGCCCAAAATGGCCGTAACACCTCTTGCAATTCCAACAAAAAACGATCCATCCACCAAAAAACCGTATGCCGCATATTGCCAGGGCGCCTCGACGTCAGGGCCAACTCCCAGGGTGGCCGCCAGGCGAAAGATCAGGGCCAAAACATACTTGTAAAGTGTGGGATAGGTGTAATCGTACGGGTCCAGATCTCCCCCGATCATTCCCAGAGCGGGCAATACAACCATATCTTCGTCCGGCCTCAAGAAATTCGGCAGTCCAAAGCCCAATCCCCAGAACCGGAGCAGAGCACCGACCAGCACCGGGGGCAGCCAGCGCACAACATCTCGATTTTTCAGCCATTCCCAAATGGCCATTTGGATTCCCTCAATTCCTTGTCGGGTACCATCATTAAAAAAAGCCAGTCCACGGCGAGACTGGCTTTCCCATATCCCAACCTGCGACAGGTTCAAAACGCATTCAAATCCTGCATCACCAACCCACTGAAAACCTTCGGATAAAAAAACGTCGATTTGGGCGGCATCCGCTCGTCGTTCAGCACCACGGCCCGCAACCGGTCCATCCCGGTCGCATTCAGGAAAAAGCCCGCCCGATCCGGCGCGGCTTTTAGCAGATTTACCACCTCTTTTTCCACCTTCACAAACTGCACCTTCTCCCCCTTAATCAGCGTCTCCGTATCCAGGTTCAGCACCTGGCCCAACACCATTTGCAACAACCCCGTATCCAGACGACGCCAGGCATCCGAATGTCCCTCCGGGTCGACCAGATCAACGTCGCCCCGTAATGTCAAATAACATACCTCAGAGGCATCCCCAGAAACCATTGCAAATACCGGAGGGCCGTCCTTCCGGCTTTCCAAAATTTGCATCACTTTCCGGGAATCGGAAAACGGCACGGTTTCGACCTGGAAATATTCGCTCAACCCAGACTTCAACTGTTCGATCCCGCCTTCTCCCAGATCCACAACCACCCGGTGAATGGGGTTGATCGCCATCCCTTCCGTATCGTCCATATTCACTAGCGTCTGCATTCCATACCCAAATGGCTGATCTGCCGGGTCCACTCCCTCGATTTTCGCCCGGTCGTCTCGATAGGTCACCGCTGTTTCATACCGGTGATGCCCATCGGCAATAAACAAGGGTTTGTCGGAAAGCACATCTACGATCCCCTGAACGGTGTCCTCATCTGTCACCCGCCAGAATCGATGTGTCACACCGTCGCCGTCCTCAAATACAAATAATGGCGTCTCCTGAAGGTGTGGATCCAGAAGGGCCTGCACCCGAAACTCGGGGTCTGAATACAGCGAAAAAATCTGTCCAAAAGCGCCTCCGGTGTGCTGCATCAGCGCCAGTCGATCGGCCTTGGGGCCGGGCATCGTATGTTCGTGCGGCAAAATAGAGCCTTCGCCAAATGCTTCGATCTTGACCAGCACCACAATCCCCATCCGCGATTTGAGCACCGTCCCTTGCGACGTCTGGGCATCAAAATCCTGTACATAAACATAAATACCGGGCACGTCATCTTGTTGCAATACACCCGATTCCTGCCACTCCTGAAAATAACCCGCAGCGCGTGTATATTTGTGCACAGACTCCGAATCCCCCGCCTCCTCTTTTCCCTGAATAATCCGCACTACGTTGTGGGGGTGTGCGTCGTAAAGTGCTTGTTGCATCGCCCCGTCGATCACATCATACGGGGGCGCAACAAGATCTTTGACATTTTGAGATTGTTCCACACAATAACGAATGCCTCGAAACGGCCTGATGTCTGCCATAATTTCTCCCAAACCTCACGAATCTTTTGGATTGTATGCCAGGTTGACCGCCAGCCACCGCTCTATTTCGGCCACTTTGAAGCCTTTACGAACTGCATAAGCGTCCACCTGGTCCTTGTCAATTTTCCCAACTGAAAAATATCGGGCCTCCGGATGCCCAAAGTACAATCCACTCACCGAAGCCGCCGGATACATTGCAAAATTCTCGGTCAGCCGAATGCCTGTGTGTGCTTCAACCCCTAAAAGGCCAAACAACAACTGCTTTTCCGTGTGATCCGGACAGGCCGGATACCCTGGCGCAGGCCGGATCCCTCGATACCGTTCTCGAATCAACTCCTCTTTGCTCAACTCCTCCGCCCGCCCATAACGCCATTCTCCCCTCGCCCGTTCGTGCAACAATTCGGCAAAAGCCTCCGCCAGGCGGTCGGTCAGGGCCTGCAGCATAATGGCATTATAATCGTCGCCTGCCCCTTTGAATCGCTCCACGTGCACATCCACGCCCAAACCTGTCGTGACCGCAAAAGCCCCCAGATAATCGGCCACGCCGGAATCCAACGGAGCAATATAATCGGCCAATGCGAAGTACGTGCCGCTGCCTTTTTTTTCCTGTTGCTGCCGCAGGGTGTGGAAACGGGTGACCTCATTTTTTCGGCGATCATCTAAAAACAGGATAATATCGTCGCCCTCGCTGTTGGCGGCAAAAAATCCATACACGGCCTCTGCCTGCATCCACCCTTCTTGAATCGCCTCTTCCAAGAGCGCCCGGGCGTCTTCATATAGGTTCCGGGCTTCGGGACCTTTTTGCGGGTCATTCAAAATCTTGGGAAAAGATCCCCGGAGTTCCCACGTATGAAAAAACGGCCCCCAGTCGATATACGGCACAATCTCGTCCAGAGCAAAGTCTTTCAACACCCGCACCCCCAGCGACTCCGGACGGATGATCTGGTCCCAGGCAAATACCCCCCGATTTTCGACTGCCCTGTCATATGGAATCAGCGCCCGCCGGGGCTCGCCCCCTTCAAATTCTGCCAGTGCCCGCTCCTGTGCTTCCCGATTCTGCCGTACAAACACCTTCACCTGGTCCGGGTTGAGCAACGTAGATACCACCCCGGTTGCCCGGGAAGCGTCTTTTACATGTACGGTTGCTTGCCCATATTCAGGCGCAATCTTCACGGCCGTGTGTTTTCTGCTCGTGGTTGCTCCGCCAATAAGCAAGGGAACCTGAAACCCCTGGCGCTCCATTTCCTGCGCAACGTGGACCATCTCGTTTAGCGAAGGGGTGATCAGACCACTCAATCCGATCATATCCACCGCTTCTTCCCTGGCAGTTTTCAAAATCTGCTCGGCCGGCACCATCACTCCCAGGTCGATCACCTCATAATTGTTGCATCCCAACACGACCCCCACGATATTTTTTCCAATATCGTGTACATCGCCTTTCACCGTGGCCATCAACACCTTGCCACGCCCTCCCAGTTTGCCGCTTTCCAGTTTTTCCTGTTCCATCAAGGGCTCCAACTGGACCACCGCCTGCTTCATCACCCGGGCCGTCTTCACCACCTGGGGCAAAAACATCTTTCCGGCACCGAACAAATCGCCCACCACATTCATCCCGTCCATCAAGGGCCCTTCAATGATCTCCAGGGGTCTATATTTCTCCAGTGCCTCTTCCACGTCGGCTTCCACATATTCCGATTTCCCGTGCAACAGAGCGTGCTTCAACCGGTCTTCCACACTGCCCTGGCGCCAGGCTTCATCCTTCACCTTCGCCTTGCCTTCCGACTGCACCGACTCGGCAAATTCCACCAGCCGCTCGGTAGCATCTTCCCTGCGGTCGAAAAGCACATCTTCAATCCGTCCCAAAAGATCTTTTGGAATCTCTTCGTACACCATCAACTGCCCCGCATTCACAATCCCCATATCCATACCCGCCTGGATAGCGTGATACAAAAAGGCCGCGTGAATCGCCTCCCGCAAATAGTCATTGCCTCGAAAAGAGAACGAAACATTGCTCACACCCCCACTGATCTTCACCAATGGGAACTTGGCCTTCAGTTGCCGGGTGGCTTCGATAAAATTCACCGCATAAGCGTTGTGTTCCTCAATACCGGTTGCCACGGTCAAAATGTTCGGGTCAAAAATAATATCCGTCGGGTCCATCCCCACTTCTTCGGTCAAAATCTGATACGCCCGGCTGCAAATGCGCACCTTGTCCTCAATGCCGGTCGCCTGCCCTTTCTCGTCAAACGCCATCACCACCACCCCAGCGCCATAGCGTAAAATGGTCCGGGCGTGTTCTTGAAAGACCTCTTCGCCTTCCTTCAAGCTGATCGAATTCACAATCCCCTTGCCCTGCACACATTTCAAGCCCGCCTCAATCACCTCAAAATCCGAACTATCCACCATAATCGGCACCCGCGCAATATCCGGCTCGGAGGCAATCAGATTCAAAAATGTTGTCATCACAGCCTTGGAGTCCAGCAACCCTTCATCCATATTCACATCAATGATATTGGCCCCGCCTTCTACTTGCTCACGGGCCACTTCCAGGGCCGCTGCATAATCGCCGTTTTTGATCAACCGGGCAAATCGCCTCGAACCCATCACATTGGTCCGTTCGCCCACCATCATAAAATTGGAGTCCGGATAAATCACCATTGGCTCCAGCCCGCTAAACCGCGAAAGAGGTGCCGGTTCAGGCAGTTTCCGAGGGGCCTTATCCTGAATCACTTCCGAAATGGCCTGGATATGTTCCGGCGTGGTTCCGCAACATCCGCCCACGATATTGAGCCATCCCTGTGCAGCAAAATCTCCCAGAACCCCGGCCATATGTCCGGGCGTTTCGTCATATTCCCCAAACTCGTTGGGCAATCCTGCGTTGGGATAACAACTGATAAAAGCAGGTGCAAATCGCGACAGGGTTTCCACATAGGGCCGCATTTCATGTGCCCCGAGGGCGCAGTTGATCCCCACACTGATCGGACGGGTTTGTGCAATCGACAGCCAAAACGCCTCAATCGTCTGTCCCGATAACGTACGCCCGCTCTGATCCGTAATCGTGCCCGAAATCATCACGGGAACCCGAACGCCCCGGTCGATGAAATACTGCTCGACTGCATAAAGCGCCGCTTTCAAGGTCAACGTATCAAATACCGTTTCGGCCAAAATTACATCCACCCCGCCGTCCATCAACCCTTCCACCTGCTTGTAATACCCCCCGACAACCTCGTCAAACGTGTAGGTCCGAAACCCCGGATCGTTCACATCGGAAGACAGCGACAGCGTGCTGCTGGTCGGACCGATCGCTCCGGCCACAAATCGGGGCTTCTCCGGTGACTGAGCCGTAAAAGCATCCACCGCCCGCCTGGCCACCCGCGCAGCTTCCAGGTTGATTTCATACACCCGGTCTTCCATTTGATAATCGGCCATCGACACAGGGGTCGCATTAAAGGTATTGGTCTCAATCATATCCGACCCGGCCTCTAAAAACCGCTTGTGAATTTCTTCAATCAAATGTGGTTGGGTCAACACCAGCAGATCGTTGCACCCCTTCAAATCCACCGGATGATCGCGAAAGACCGAGCCCCGAAAGGTGGCTTCATCCAGGTCATAGGCCTGAATCATGGTCCCCATCGCCCCATCCATCAGCAGAATCCGCTGTGTCATCAA
>JAPUJS010000247.1 GCA_027296045.1 bacterium
AACAAGAAACAATCGAGGCATTTGCCCAGACTGCTTGTGAGCGGCAGATGTATTTGCAAACAACACTTTTCCCCAACGAGAAGCCAGCCTTCCCCCCGAAAACAAAAGTACATACACTCGATGATGCCGAAGCCAGCGCTACAAAACTCCGTAGACATTGGGCACTCGGTGCAGCCGCCATTGAAAGCCTTGCACAGACCATTGAAAATTACGGTGGCATAATTGTTGAGTATCCAACGGATGGAAGAACATTCGACGGTCTCTCTGGATGGGTCAACGGAAATTTCCCCCTGATTATAGTCAATCCAAGGGTCCCGGACGATCGCATCAGGTTCAATCTTGCTCATGAATTGGGTCATCTTGTAATGGATTGTGACAGTGCATCTGAAAATGAGGAAGATCTGGCTTATCGTTTTGCTGAGGCTTTGCTTGTACCGGCGACTGTTGCGAGAAAAGAATTGGGAGAAAAACGCCGGGCATTGATGTTTGAAGAACTTGGCGTCTTAAAAAGAAAATACGGCTTCAGTATGCAGGGCTGGCTCTATCGCGCCTGGCATCTCGGCATTATCCGTGAGAGTTACTTTAAGACGATGCGTGCAGAATTTAATAAGAAAAGCTGGAAAAGGGTCGAGCCAATACCGTACGAAGGGGATGAAAAACCAACTCGGTTGCGCCAGATGACACTTCGCGCTTTATCGGAAGGAATCATTACCGGGGAAAAGGCGGAAGAACTCTGTCCGGGTTGCACGAAGCATATTGAAGATTTAGCAGAAACAGAGCGCCTCACCTTCTTATCTCCATCCGAATTATTAAAATTGCCCAGATCTCAACGGAGAGCCCTCCTAACACAATTTGCAAAATTCGCGGAAAGAGAGTACCGGGAAAATCGAGACCTGACGGACTTTGAAGCCTTTGGGGAGGATGACCTGCAGGATGAATAGCGAATTACACAAGGTTGTTGTTGAAGCTCGGATTCCTTAGACCGATTAAAACACAAAATGGCGTCATATACGCACAGAGTAATGCAAAATATTCGCTTTTATTTTATATAAATATATATTTATTAAATCTTTATTTAAACAGATCAATTTTATCTGCGCGGGGAAAATTTGGTCTGAAGTGGGTATTATTCTGTCCCTTATCAAAGTACCCGCCAAAATCCCGGCTGAACCCTAAAAAATAACACGCTGGCTAAACCGGCTTCATACGAGCAGGCACATCACCAGCGTGTTATAAATCTTGAGAATTCGACTTTGAGAATTTCTACATCCTATAAACCACCTCACCGCGCACCACGGTTGCCACAATATCCAGCTTCTCCTGGCCTTCCTCCCACCGAAACAGCGTCAAACTCGCTTCTTTCCCTGCCTCAACAGTCCCGATTCGGTCATCGATTCCCAGCAATCGTGCTGGATTGCAGGTCACCATATCCATGGCATCGGCCAGAGACGCATCCGTAAACCGTACCACATTGGCAATCCCACTGTCCAAAAACAAACTCGCCCCGGCCAGATAAGGCGTGCCGGCCAGAGAGATTTTCCCATTGGCGTGCAACTCGCTTTTGCCCAGTCCGCCTTCTTTGCCATAAACCCCTGGGGCCAGTCCGGCAATCGAAGCCACATCGCTCACCAGACAAATTCGATCTTTCCCTTTCGCCCGATAGAAACACTTCAGCACCGGTTCGGGCAAATGAAAACCATCCGGAATCATTCCCGCCCAGAGTCCATCGGCAGCCAATTGTTCCCAGATATAATTGGGATGCCTCGGCAGCATCGCATGGGCACCGTTTCCCAGATGTGTGGACATCTTTGCCCCCGCCCTTATGGCCTCCTGAATCCGCTCGGGAGTAGCCCCCGAATGGCCGATTGAAACAATCACGCCCGTCTCGGCAACTTTTTCGATAAATTCCAGCGCCCCATCCCGTTCGGGTGCCAGCGTAAAAATTCGAATCCGTCCCTCTGCAGCTTCCTGATACCGGCAAAACTCATCCCAATCCGGGTCGCGAGTATGCTCCAACGGGTGCGCCCCCCGGGGGCCGTCTTCCGAAGCAATATAGGGCCCCTCGACATGAAATCCTGCAAAAGACGCAGCAGCCGCGTCCGATTCCTGGCAGGACTGTGCCAGTAATTTCAGCCCATTAATCGCGTCTTCGGCCGAAGACGTCGTCACCGTCGGACACCACATCCCTGTACCGGTCTTGTACATCCACTCGGTTGTCTCCACAATCTTCTCTACCGTCAGATCCTTGCCCTTATAATTAATCCCGCCCACACCATTCACCTGCACATCAAAAATTGTCGGCGCCACCCATACATCATCGCCCCCTAAATCAACACCCGTTCCGTCTCCAACCGAACGGATGGTTCCACCATCAATTTCAATGGTGGTCACTTCTGTCGTTCCCGGAATCTTTCCCCGAATAACCATATGCTTCCTCGCATTCAGTGTTGTCCTGCCAAACTTTCCTAGGGTAAAAATGCGTCCGTATGTTGCAACCCTTCAGACGTCAACATAAACCCGCGTCGTTTTAACTCTCGATCCAATCGGCCGCTCTTTGCCAGTCGATCTCTAAGTGCCCTCTGGTCCGCCTTGGCCCGAGCATCCACCGCCTCAGGCGAACAGATCTTGCACAGCATCGTTCGCAACTTGATAAGCGTATCCTGCACACCGGGATCATCCTGCACCACCAGATCGTGCATCTCATACGGATCGTCCGCCAGATGGAACAGCATCGGTCGTTCGCCCACACATTCCACATACTTCCACGGCCCCGATCGCAGGGCAAATCCACTGCCTGGAAACCCATCTGCGTGATATTCGCTCAGGGTAAAAGCAGGGATCTGGGCTCCGGAGTTCCCCTGAATAAGATCCAACAGAGACACCCCCCGCATATGTTGCGCGCTCTCCAGCCCGACAGCTTCACAAATCGTAGGAAACACATCCAGCATCGATACAGGATCCCGAACAACCTGACCCGTTTGTCCCCCTGGCCCCGAAAAAAGGAGCGGCACCCGAATAGACTCTTCGTACAATCCCCCGTGATCCTCGATCCGATGCTCCCCGCAGTTGCCGCTATGATCCGCCCCGTAGACCACCAGTGTCTCCTCACGGATGCCTGTTTCCTCCAGCGCATCCAGCACCCGCCCGATATGCCCGTCCAGAATCTCCACCGAAGCGTGATATCCCACCACACCCCGCCGTACTTCTTCCGGCTGAATATACTCCGCATTAGAATACCGGGCAAACGCCTTGTGAAAAGGATGCAAATGCTCCAGATCTTCCGTATACCGTTCGTCCAAATTTTCAGATCGAATCAGCGGATCATAATGATCCCATAGATCTCTGGGAGGCGTCCATTTATGCAGATTACTGAAATTAACCACCAAAACCCAGGGTCGCTCGCTCGGCCGATCTGCCTTCAGCCAGCGCACCGCCTCGTCCGCCGCCCGAAAGTCTCGCGAATGCCCTCGCAATGAATCACTTGGCCCGGCGTCTCGCAGCCGGTGCAAATACTGAACGCGGGGCAACACCGGGTCTTCTCTAAAAAGCGCCATCACATCCAGATTTTCTCGGTGCGAGGGCATCCGCTCGTCTTCAATCCCATGATCCCCGTCCGGCCGAAAATCCAGCTTCCCGATGGTCGTCAGCAAAACGCCCTTTTCGCGAAAAAAGTGCCCCCAGCCTTTCGGAACTCCCGTATACGCCGACGTATTATCCCATGCTCCGATCTCGTGCACATACCGCCCACTCATCATCGCCGCCCGTGTAGCCGCACACAGCGGACTCACACAATAAGCGCTTTCAAACCGGGTACCAGCTTCGGCCAGCTGATCCATATTGGGCGTTCGCGTAATCGAATTGCCATAACACCCCGAAAATTCCGGATTATGCCGATCGCTTAAAATATACACAACATTCATAACCACAATCCTAATGCGTCCCAAACCCTCTCCCGTCACGGGAGAGGGATGTCTTTGGGTGCCGTCCAGGCCACCAAAGACGGGGTGAGGGCCTCTGCCACCACCTCTGCGATCCCGCCTACACCAACACCTTTGGCTCCATCACGAATTCCTCCCGTGGCACCATACGATCCACCTCCCGCTCATACCCGCGTTTCCACAGTTCCCCCTCCAACAACCCGCTTTCTGCCATTTCCTCCCGCAGAGCCCGCTGATCCGCCTTTGCCCGCGCATCCACCGCTTCGGGCGAACACACGCCACACAACATCTGACGCATCCGACGCACGGTGGCAGTTACTTCTGGATCGTTCGGCCGCTCCACCACCAGGTCGTGCATTTCGTGAGGGTCCACCTCCAGATGGAACAACATCGGTCGTTCGCCCACACATTCCACATATTTCCACTCCCCTACTCGCAATGCAAACCCGCTACCCGGATAACCGGTTGCGTGAAACTGACACAGCGCAAATTCCGGTAACACCGGTTCCGATTCGCCCCGGGCTGCGCCCCAAAGAGAAACCCCCAGTTTATCTTCCGGCAGTGCAAGACCCAGCGACTCACAGATAGAAGGAAAAATATCCAGCACCGAAACCGGCGTCTCCACCACCGTCCCTGCCTGCACCTCAGGACCTGCCATCACCAGGGGCACCCGGATCGACTCCTCGGTAAGCCCACCGTGGTCTAAAGCCCGGTGCTCGCCGCAATTGCCTGCGTGGTCGGACGAATACACCACCAGCGTCTCATCCTGAATGCCTGCTTCTTCCAGTGCGGTAAGCACCACCCCGATATTGCGGTCCAGAATCTCTACCGCCCCGTGATAGCCCACCACCCCGCGCCGAACCTGCTCCAGCGTCACATACTCACCACCGCTGTAAGTCGCAAACGTCTGCTGGAACGGATGCAAATGGTCCACATCCTCCGTATATCGTTCGTCCAGATCCTCCAATTTTACCTGAGAATCGTAGTGGTCCCACAAATCTTGCGTAGGCAGCCAGGGACGGTGTAAATGCTGAAAATTCACCGACAGTACCCAGGGCCGACCTTCAGGCCGATCCTCTATAATCCACCGGGCCGCCTCCTCAGCCACGCCAATATCCCGCTGATAAGCCCTCAGAGAATCCGCCGGACCTGTTTTGCAAAATCCCTGCATAAACGGATAGCGGGGCTGTGTCTCTTCCCGAAATAATGTGGTCACATCCCGACTGTGCCGATGCGAAGCCAATCGCTCGTCTTCAATTCCGTGATCGCCCTCCGGTTGAAAATCCAGCTTCCCAACCGTCGTATACAACACCCCCTGATCCGCAAAATAATGGCCCCAACCTTTGGGAACCCCCGTATACGGAAAAGAGTTGCACCACGCCCCAATTTCGTGGATATACCGCCCACTCATCATCGACGCCCTGGCCGGTGCACACGTGGGACTCAGACAGTACGTATATTCAAACCGGGCACCTCGTTCGGCCAGACGATCCAAATTGGGCGTTCTTGTAATCGGATTGCCATAACACCCCGAAAAAGTCGCCGTATGTCGATCGCTTAAAATAAACACCACATTCATCGTTAGAATCTCCCTTTCACGCCTATGATAACACCGAAACCTCAATCATGCAAGCACCCCAATAAACAACCACACGCTTTACAGGGATTCCCAAATAGGCATAAAAAAACCGAAGTCCCTGAGGACTTCGGTTTCAAAATTGGAACAGATAAACAGCCACTAAATCTCATCCACTGCTCTTCGAAACGCCCGGATATGATCGGGCGTCGTACCACAACACCCTCCAATCAAAGACGCTCCGGCAGCAATCAAATCCGGAATATGCTGCGCCATATCCTCCGATGTTTGGGAATACAACGTCTGACGCGTCTCCCGATCCAGATACGGCATTCCCGCATTGGGATAGGCCATACACCATTTTCCATCCACCCCACGCGTTTTTAGGGCAGCCTTTGTCTGTCGGATGGCCTCAACCGCATAGGGCATCCCGGTATGTTCCGTACGCCGGGTCTCCGCCCCGCAGTTCAACCCAAATAGCTGGACATCCGCCACCAGATTTCGCCCTTCGGAAAACTCCCCACTGGCCAGAATATCCAGCAAATCACCGGCCGAATGCCCCCAGTCCGTCCGATAAATCACCTCACCCGTCTTCCGATCCCTGGTATACTTATACGTCATGTTCACCGCAATCGGAAGCCCGGTTTGCCGCGCCACATCCACCGCCATCGCTGCCTCTTTGGCCGAAAATTGCGTCTCGATCACAAAGAAATCCACCCCGCCCTCTGCGAGCGCACCCACCACCCGTTCGTGTGCATCCCGCACCTCCGCATTGGCAATCCCAAAATCCGTACCCCCGCTATCGGCCTCAATCGCCCCCGGAGAAGGCCCAATCGATCCGGCAATATAAATATCCTTTCCGCTTTCTTCCACTGCCGCTTTCGCATGTTCGGCTGCAAGCACCGAAATCCGATCCGCCGCCTTGCCTTCCCGATCTGCCATTTTCAAATGCAGCGCCGAAGCCACAAACGTATTCGTCCCAATTGCATCCACCCCCGCCCCGATATAATCCCGGTGAATCCCCACCACCGCTTCCGGGTGCGATTCATTGGCAATCGAACTATTCGTCAACTCAATCCCCCGCGCAAACAACTGAGACCCAAACCCCCCGTCATACACCATCGGTTCAGGCTCTTGCAGTCTTTCAAGAAATGGCTTCATTTCGTGATCCCGCTCATCGGCTTAAATTGACACCCTTCCACAAACACCTCAAAAAAATCGGGCGTCGTCTCCAACTCAATATGTTCAATCCCCTTCACCAGCTCTTCCATTTCCCGGCGCCGTTTCCGGGACAACAACACCTCCCGCGCCCCCTGAATCGCCGCATTGCCCACCTTCACAATCCGTTCTTCCGGCACGGGAGCCAAAAACCCGATCTCAATGGCGTTTCGCACGTCCACATAATTGGCAAATCCGCCTGCTAGATAGAGCCTGTGAATCTGCTCGGGAGTCACTCCAAAATGCCGCATTACGATCAACTGGCCGCAATAGTTGGCCGCCTTGGCCTGGGCCAGGTTGCTGGCATCCTCGCGGGAAAGCGTAATCCCATACTCCGGAACCACCGTCACTTCAAACTGCTTCTTCTCTCCAAACACCCCCATAGGCGTCATCCGACCTGCCCGCCGCAATTCGGCCAACAGATCAATCAATCCCGACCCGCACAAACCTTCGGGCGCAACATCTCCAATCACATCGTATTCAAACCGATCCTCCACCAGTCGGATCGACTCAATCGCCCCATCATAACCCGGCATACCATATCGAATGCCGCCCCCTTCAAACGCCGGTCCGGCAGGACACGATGCCGTCAGCAATCGCTCCCGGTTGCCAAGCACCACCTCCGTATTGGTCCCCACATCGACCAGCATAACCACATCGTCCTGCGACCCCATATCCACAGCGGCCAGATCGGCCGCCACATCGCCGCCCACATGGCTTGCAACAATCGGCAACCCATAAACCTGCGCCTTCGGATTTGCTCGAATCCCCAGGCGACGTGCCCCCTGATAAAGCGCCGTAGTCTCTCGCTTGCCATCCAGATATTCGTGCTCGACCAGCGATTTATAGGGTTTTTGCCCGATTCCCTGTACATCCAGACGAAAAAAAAGATCCCGCATCGTCGCATTGCCTGCCACCACAATCTCGTAGATCTCCTGCCGCTCAAACCCCAGTTCCTCCCCCAGCCCCAAAATCTCATGGTTCAGCGCATTAACGATCGCCTTCCACAGCTCATCCGGATGTGTCCCGTCATACGAGATCCGGTTCATCACATCACTGCCGCCAAACCTCTGGGGGTTTTCAAACGAACGGAGACTCACACTTTTTCCGGTTTCCAGGTCCACCAGAT
The DNA here is from genome assembly GCA_027296045.1 of bacterium. Taxonomy (GTDB): domain Bacteria; phylum Latescibacterota; class UBA2968; order UBA2968; family UBA2968; genus JAPUJS01. The sequence goes on from JAPUJS010000247.1 coordinate 7,862, forward strand.
CCACCACCACCGTCGTTGTCCCCAGATCGATGGCCAATCCGTAGAGATGGCCCCGAAACCGATCCACCTCTTCCCCGTCGTAAAACACCCGATCGCCACGACGTTCCACCATCGGATCGCGTGCAACCGGTTTCTCTTCCCGCACCGTCAAAATCTGAGGGGTTCGCCGCAAAGGCAAAAAGACCACCTCCCCGTCCGCATCTTCCACCACGGCCTGGCAGGCCAGCCGATAATTTCCCTTCAAAAACGACTCCGACTCACTCGGCGGACTTAATGCCTCCATCCCCTGCCGGATCTCCACAATACACTCGTGACAGATCCCAGAACGAAAACAGGACGTCGGCACCTGCACGGCCAGATCGTCCGCATACTCAAAAATCGTTTTCCCCGCCTCCAGCGCCCGCACCCGCCCTTCGTGGCCAATCGTTCCCATCGCTCCGCTACCCGCTCCCTCGCCGTTTTTGTGCGTCCGCCTTTTGTGCCCGAATCTTTGCCTTCACCTTCACCTCCAAATCCGGTTCGGATTCCCAGGCACTTCGATAATCCAATTGATCGTCGCTTGCACAGAAGAACCGCTCCCGACTCTCCCGGGGTTTTCGCTGAAACCGACACCTGAACTTGGCCGTACATTCGTCAAACCGGTCCTTATACGGACACCGCGTTTGCGACTGTTGATCGGCATGGGTCACCATACTCGCAAAAAGCTGCGAGATCCGATCCAGGCTCTTCTGATAGGCCTCGCGTTCAATCTTTTTCATTCTGTCTCTGCTGCCAATTCCTGCAACAACTGCTTGGCCAATTCCACACACGCCAGCGCATCTTCTCCGTATCCGTCTGCCCCCATATCGTCTGCAAATTCCTGCGTCACCGGAGCCCCACCCACCATAATCTTCACGTCGTCCCGGAGGTCCTCGTCAATAAAGGCTTCAATCGTCTTGCCCATATTCGGCATCGTGGTCGTTAAAAGCGCCGACATCCCCAACAGCGTGGCCTCGTGTTCTTCGATGGCCTCGATAAACTCATCGTCCGAAGTATCCACCCCCAGGTCGTGCACCACAAACCCCGAGCCCCGCAACATCATAATGCACAAATTTTTCCCAATATCGTGCAAATCGCCCTTCACCGTCCCCATAACCACCGTGCCAATCGGATCAATCCCCGAGGCCGACAAAATCGGATCGATATATGCCATTCCTGCTTTCATTGCCCGGGCACAGGCCAGCACCTCCGGCACAAAAATAAAATTCTCCCGAAACTTAATCCCCACAATCCCCATCCCCAAAATCAATCCGTTATCCATCACCTCCAGCGCTTCCACCCCCGAATCCAGCGCCCCTGACGTCAATTTGTCCACCTCTTCGTGGGCCCCATCAAACAAAGCCGCCGCAATCGCCTGCATCTGAACACTGGCCTTCGAATACAACTCGATGTTCAGCGCAATTTCTTCGGGCCGCTCCAGATACTCTTCGATCTCATCTCGAATAAATTCATTTTCAATATCGGAAAGTTCTGCCATCGTCGTTTCAAATCTCCCTAATTTCGATCGGCCTTTTCCCGGTGCCAATCTTTCACGGCTTGCGGGATCACCTTCAAATTTTCAATCGCCGTTTGCAACGGAATCGCGCACTCCGGTCCAATCAAATGCACCCCCGCATCCAGATTTTTGTACACCTCTGCCCGCACTTCTTCCGGACCTTTTGCAAACAGGGTCTCTGGATTGTTGATATTTCCCACCAGCGAAATTCGATTCTGTACAATATCCATCGATTCCTGCGGCTGGTTCTTCGAGTCGTAGTGGAAGGCAGACATTCCCGTCTGAGCGATATAGTCCATCCGGTCTACCGTTCTCCCACAAATGTGCAAAATCAACGGGATCGGAATCCGTTCCACAAACTCAATATGGAGCTCCCGCAAATAGCGGTCGTAATAATCGCCACTCACCAGGTCCCCGGTTGCATGATCTGGCAATGTCAACGCATCGGCACCTGCTTCAATTTGCGCCACCCCAAACTCCACCGTCACTTCCTTCAGCTTGTCCAGAATGCGTTTCGTCTTGTCCGGGTCGTCCAGCGACATCAGCAAAAAAACTTCCACCCCAAAACAGTGATAGGCCAGCGACCACGGCCCCATCGTCTTGCCGATCACCGCCACTTCATCCCCATATTCGCGTTTCAAAATCCGAATCGCCTCCAGAACACAGGTGGTATCCTGGTGCGTAAGCCAATGGTCCGGAAACCGAATATCGTCCTCATCTGTGTAAATCGGTTCCCGCATCTTCACCGTGGGCCAGTTGTCCTTTTGCTCCCACTGAACTTTACACTCCAGCGCCGACGATTCCTGGATAATGGTAAACACCGGCATAATCGTATCAAAGCCCAATTCCGTATACCCGGTTGCCGCCAGCCGCGCCATCAACTCTGGGTCTCGATTGGCCTGCGGGAAAGGGGCATCCACCAAATCCATCAACTCCACGGTTGCCACCGATGTGGGATTGCACGTCGGCGTCCGATCCACCGGCTCCCGATTCAAAGCCGCCAACACTCGATCCCTCGGTTTCATAGGGCCAACCCCATTTCCATTTGTCACGACCTGTCTCCTCACTGCGCACTTGGCGCCGAAAGCATACCCCTCGAAGCCGCCTGTTCCTCTTCTCGAATCACCGCCCGCACATTTGGGGCACGCACCAGCAGCAACCCCACCAGGGCATCGTGTGGCACCCCGCAGCCAAACACGACCTCATCGTCTGTCTCTTCCACAACTTCCATCTCGCCAAGTTTTGCCAGACCGCCCCGAAAAATCCGAATCCGCCGATCAACACCTTTTGCTTCCCCCTCGGCCGTCACCCGATATCTCCCCTCTCCCTGACTCAAAACCGGAATCTGCAGTCCCGATTTCCTGTCCAGAATCTTGCCCGGGCGAGCCACCACATCGTCGTTCGGATTTTGCTTACACGCCTCCAGGAATAACCGTTTCACGGCAAGGACGTGCCCCGACCAGCAAGGAAAATGCAGCAACCCCTCTGGGGTCACTTCCATTCCCCCCAGCACTTGCATCGCCTTCCCCACAAAATCAATACGCTGCCCGGCCCCATCCTTCCGGCTGTAGGTATGCACCAGAAACACCGGACCCCGGTCGTGCGCTTGCTGATACAGTGCAAGGCTAATATCCTGAAAATGTGGATCCATAGGGACCAATTCAATCCGGGTCCCGATCTCCAAAGTCTGCCCCATCTTCAAATTCCTTCAAAATAAACTAACGACATGGATTAAAAAAAACGCATACCAATATATAATAAACCCAAAATTGAAATCTTGTAAAGAAAAAGTCGGCCTACTTCAAACTTTTCCGAATGGCCCGAATATGCGCCGGTCCTGTCCCACAACACCCCCCGATAACCTGAACACCTGCCGCAACCAGTTCAGACACACAGCCTGCCACCATTTCGGGGGGTTCCAAATACCTGGCTCGGTCGCCATCCATCTCGGGCAATCCCGCATTGGCCTGTGCCAGCAATAGCACTTGCCCTACCCGACCCATCGCCCGCACAACCCCCACCATCCCCACAATCCCAGTCCCACAATTCGCCCCCACCACATCGGCACCCGCATCCACCAATCCCACAACAGCCTGTTCGACCGTCACCCCCAAAGGCGTCATCAGCGTTTCCGAATCAAACGTCATCGACGCCATCACCGGCAACCCGGTCGTTTTTGCAGCCCGAATCGCCTGTTTGGCCTCCACCACTGTCATCATGGTTTCCACACAAAACCCATCCACTCCCCCCTCTGCCAATGCTTGGGCCTGCGCAACAAAAGCAGCGTAAATCGTATCCTGCTGTGTGCGGTCCTCCGTCACCGTTTCCCCGGTCGGCCCCATCGAACCCATCACAAACCGATCCTGCCCCACCCCTTCCCGAGCCAGTTTTGCAGCAACCCGATTCACCTCCCGCACCCGATCGGCCATTCCAATAGCCTGTAAACGAAACCGATTCCCGCCAAACGAATTTGTTTCCACCACATCCGCCCCGGCCGCAGCATAATCTGCTGCCATATCCCGCACCACATCTGGATGAGAAAAATTCCAGGTCTCCGGTGCCTCCCCAATGAACAGCCCCTTCTCTTGAAGGTAGGTTCCAGTTGCTCCGTCCGAAACCAAAATCTCGCCCGCTTCCAGGCGTGCCAACAAGCCTTGCATCCGAACACCCGAAAAAAAGACCCCATCGGCTTGGGCCTAAACACCCATCCCCAGCAATGTCGGCCCTTCCAATCAGGTCAGCACAAACCGACGTACGGCCTCCGAAAAACCGTCTTCCGCCACCGTCGGAGCTACCCAAATATCTGACCCGGCCGCTGCTCGGGTCCCTGCATCCGCATTTTTCATCACAACGCCCACGCCCGCCGCAGATAACATCGGCAAATCATTGTTCCCATCGCCCACAGCCATCACCGCATCCATACCAATGCCCATCTCATCGGCAATGGCCCGGAGCCCCACACCTTTATTGGCTTCCGTATGCATAATTTCAATCCGACCGGCAACGGCCCAGGCCATATAGATCTGATTGCCAAAATGATGTGTCAAATCGTCAATCGTCTTTTCAATCCAATCTGCTTCCGGCAACACCATAATTTTGGGCGGCACCCCCAGTTCACCGGCCAGCAGGCGTTCGGCAAGCGTCGCGTCATAATCGTAGGTCAAGCCGGTCATCTCTGCAACCGCCTCGCTCGCCTCCGTCTTCCGATCCGACATATAGACTTCGTGAATCTCCGTCGCATTTAGATCACAGCGGCAGTACACAAAATTGATGTCGTGCTCTGCAACATATCGAACAAGGTCCAGAAAAACGTCTGCAGGCAACCGGGTTTCGTGGATCAAAGGCCGGGACGCACCCGCCCCGGGACCAAAAACCAGACCCCCGTTATAACACCCGGCATACAATGCATTTGCCAGGGCCGGATCCTCCCGGAAAGGAACCTGGTTACGGTCAAAATTACGGCCACTGATCGCAGCCACCCCAATTTCGCGGTCCAACAACGTTCGAATGGTATCCAGCGTTGCTTCCGAAACCGCATTGGACCCATGTAAAACCGTTCCATCCAGATCAAACGCGACCAACCGGATCATCCCACACCTCCTTGTAACAGCCCTTGCAACAGCCAAACCGCCCAATCGGTAAGTGATATATACACGCCCGGGCCGATCCGGCCCTCAGATCGCTCATAAACCCCCTCGTTTCAAGTTCCTTAATCCACCAGAGGTAAATGCACCGTTCTCCCCTGCTCCACAGACCGGGAAACCGCCTCTGTAAATTCCATATACTTCACCCCTTCGTAAAAACTCGTATCGCCCTGGGGCCCTCCCTGAATTGCGCCGATGAAATCTTCTTCGACCGTCCACTCGGCAACCTCATCTTCAGGAATCGGAAGCTCTTTCAATCCGTCATCCCCGGCTTTCCCACCCCGAACAGTATCGTTGTCCAGGTCGTAAATCAACGTGCCTTCACTGCCATAGGCCTCGATGCGTGACCCTTCGCCAAACCGGGCAACCCCCGAAAACAAAAACACCGCCTGGGCACCGTTTTCCATTTTCCCCATCGCGTGAATCATATCCGGTCTTTCAACCGGACCCGTGCCAGACCCATCGGATAAGGGCCGTTCTTTGGTGAAGATCTCTGTCTGTGCCGACACCGTCTCCATATACCCAAACACCCGATGCACCCGCTCCACCGTAATTCCCATTCCCAAAATATTCAATCCCGAATACCGGTCCACATCCCGCCAGTGCAACGGCTGGTCGGGATCGGCACGCCCATCGCTTGGAGACCAAACATACAGATTATACAGATCGCCCAGATAGCCTTCCTGAACCAACCGCTTCAAAAATCGCCCGCCTTTCCAGGGAGGTGCCGGGCAAATCTGAGTCACCCGATCCGTCTCCTGAGATTTGGCATACATCGCCTTCGCATCCCGCAAATTCATTGCCATTCGCGCCTGAACAAACGTATGCTTCCCGGCATCTAAAGACGCCATCACATATTCACAGTGTTTATAAGGCCAGGTGCCGATCATCACCGCATCAATATCGTCCCGCCCGACCAGCGCATACGGATCGGTCATCACATCGGCATCAAACCCGTTTTCCGACACCACTTTTTGTCCGCTCTGCTCACTGCGGTTACAAATCGCCACCACCTGTGCCGCTTCAACCTTTGCCAATCCCGGAAAATGCCGATTCCGAAAAATACCACCCGCACCAATAATCCCAATTCGAATCTGTTCTTCAGCCATCGTATTGTCCCTCTATCAAATGAAAGGGCGGACCAGCGTCTGCCCAAAAATTGCACTGCTGGGAAGGTGAAAGGTTCTGCGACCCTCTGCGCCCCCCCTCAATCCACAATCGGCAGATGCACCGTCTCGCCCCGCTCCACCGACCGGAATACCGCCTCGGTAAACTCCATATACTTGACGCCTTGATAAAACGTCGATTCAGCCGGTTTCCCGGTCCGAATCATCTCCATAAAGTCTGCCTCAACCGTCCATTCCCGCGCCTCATCTGCCGGCACATCCAGCTCCTTCAGTGCCTCATCGCCGGCCTGCGCCCCCAAAATACACTGATTGTCCAGATTTGGATTTGTCTCGTACACCAGCGTCCCGTTGGTGCCATAAATCTCAATCCGTTCACTCGGTGCAAAATGGGCGGTCCCAGAAAACATGTAGGTCGCCGTTGCACCACTCTCCATCCGGGCCAAAACGTTCACCACGTCCGGTCGATCGGCAGGCCCTGTCCCATCCCCATCCGGTCGCTCCGACACATAAGTCTCGGCCACCGCCGTCACCGATTTTGTCCACCCCCACCAGCGATGCACAAACTCCACCAGCATCCCCACCGCCATCGTATTCAACCCCGAATACCGGCCAATCTGCCGCCAGTGCAGTGCCACATTCGGGTCAATCGAAGCCGGCGTCATCGATCGCACCACAATATTTCGCACATCTCCCACATAGCCTTCCCCAATCAAGCGTTGCATAAAATAGTCGCCCTTCAACCCATGGGGCGGCTGACAGATCTGATGTGCCAGCCCCGACTCTTCGGCCCGGGCATACATCAATTTCGCCTCCTGCAAATTCATCGCCATCCGCGCCTGGACAAACGCATGTTTCCCCGCATTCAGAGCGGCTATCACAAACTCACAGTGCTTATAGGGCCAGGTGCCAATCATCACCGCATCCAGATCATCGCGTTCAATCACCGCATGGGGATCGGTCATAATTTCCGGGCTCAATCCAAATTCTTCGGCAATCTTTTTCCCACTTTCCTCACTCCGGTTGCAAATCACAGCCACTTCCGCATCTTCCACCGCCGCCAACCCCGGAAAGTGCCGGGTCCGAAAAATACCGCCAGCACCAATAACCCCAATCCGAATTTTATCTGCCATTTGATCCCCTCCTTATTGTCCGTTGATCCTGAACGTTTTTCCTCAACCCCCAAAGCCCAAACCCTCCCCATTCCCCTCTCCCGCTTGCGGGAGAGGAATGTCTTCGGGTTTCCGTACAGGCGCCCGAAGACGGGGAGAGGGCCTCCCACATACACGGATTGTTGATGTCCTCGTATCCAGT
>JAPUJS010000248.1 GCA_027296045.1 bacterium
GACGTTTGTGATTATCCGACGGGAATATACCGAGGTGGTTCGGAAGAAGAGTTTCTGGATGGGTATGTTTTCGGTGCCGCTGATTATGGGGATTGCTTTTGTGGTGCCATTTTTGTTGACCAAAGTTAAAGTGGATCAACAGAAGCGGCTGGCGGTGATCGACGGGACTGGGACAATTTATGAGGCGTTTGCCGCCGGTTTGGACGGCAAGCTGAAAGATGGGCGTTCGGAATATCGGCTGGAACAGGTTTATGGGGAAGATGTAGATGCGGCCAGGAAGCGGCTGAGTGAGGCGATCATCAAAGATAAGCTGGATGCGTATCTGGTGATTCCGGCGGATATTTACGAGCAGGGCAAGGCGACGTATTACGGGAAGAATGTGAGTGATCCGATTGAGACACGCCGATTGCGAGATTTGTTGACGCGCATTGTGGTGGAACACCGGCTGGATCGGCGGGGGTTGGATCCGGTTTTGGTGCGGAAGTGGACCCAGCGGGTGAGTTTGGGCAGTGTCAAAGTAGAAAAGGGGGGTGAGAAGGAAAGCGGGTTTGGGGAGGAGTTTCTGTCGTCGTTTGCCTTTGTGATGGTGCTTTATATGATGGTGATTCTATACGGGGTGATGGTGATGCGCGGGGTGCTGGAGGAGAAGGCGTCTCGGACGGTGGAGGTGGTGATTTCTTCGGTGAAGGCGTGGCAGTTGATGACCGGGAAGATTGTGGGGCTGTGCGCAGCGGCCCTGACGCAGATCGGGGTCTGGTTGCTGGCGGTGCTTGCGATGACAAAGGGGTTTGGTCTGGTAACCGGAAAGGCTTTGCCGGTGGATATCGGGCTGAATACGATGCTGTTTTTTGTGGTGTTTTTTATTCTGGGGTTCTTTTTTTACGCCACGATCTATGCGACCATGGGCGCGATTTACAATTCGGAGCAAGATGCCCAAAATATGCAGATGTTTGCGATTATGCCGTTGGTTTTGACAATTATTCTGGCCCAACTGGTCATTCGGCTACCGGATGCGCCCATTTCTGTGGTGCTTTCTCTAGTGCCGCTTTTCTCGCCGATTCTGATGTTTGTGCGAATCAATGTCCTGATGCCTCCGTGGATTGAGATTGTGGGGTCCATCGTGATTTTGCTGGTGACGATCTGGGGGATGATGCGGATGGCCGGCCGAGTTTTCCGGGTGGGCATTTTGATGTATGGCAAGCAGCCGACGTTGCCGGAGATTTTAAGGTGGATTCGGACACCGTAGGGATAGGAGAAGGGGTACTATGATTGAACTTCCCAAAACGATGCAGGCGGTGATGTGCCATGGGCCTGAAGATTATCGGCTGGAAGAATACCCGGTGCCAAGGCCCGGTCCGGGAGAAGTGGTGATTCGGGTGAAGTCGGTGGGGATTTGTGCCAGTGATTTGAAGTGTTATTTGGGGGCCCCTCTGTTGTGGGGGGATGCGCATCGGGAAGGGTATTGCCAGGCGCCGATTATTCCGGGACACGAATTTGTGGGGGAGGTGGGTGCACTGGGCGATGGGGCGGGAGAGAAATACGGGTTGGCGATGGGCGATCTGGCAGTGTCGGAGCAGATTGTGCCGTGTGGGCAGTGTCGGTATTGCGTGCGCGGGCAGTACTGGATGTGTATGGTGCACGATATTTATGGGTTTCGAAAGCGAACATTTGGGGCCATGGCGGAGTATGTGAAATTTCCGACCGGGGCGCTGAATTATCAGGTGCCAAAAACGATTCCGGTGGCCCATGCGGCCTATATTGAACCGCTGGGGTGTGCGATTCATGCGGTGCAGCGGGGCGATATTGAGCTGGATCATGTGGTGGTGATTGCGGGGGCGGGGCCGTTGGGATTGGGAATGGTTGCGGCGGCCCGGATGAAGAATCCCCGATTGTTGATTGCGCTGGATTTGAACGACGATCGGTTGGAGGTGGCGAAGATGTGTGGGGCAGATATGGGTTTGAATCCGGGCAAGGTGGATGTGGTGGACGAGGTTCAGAAGTTGACGGAAGGGTATGGGTGTGATGTGTATATTGAAGCGACAGGACACCCGGCGGCAGTGGAGCAGGGGTTGCATATGATTTGCAAGCTGGGGACGTTTGTGGAGTTTAGTGTGATGCGGGAGTCGGTGACGGTGGATTGGACGATTATTGGGGATACGAAGGAGTTGAATGTGCATGGGGCGCATCTGAGTCCGAATACATATCCGATTGCGATTTCGATGCTGGAGAAGGGGTTGTTGCCGATGGATCGGATTGTGACCCATGAGATGGGGTTGGAGAAATTTCAGGAGGGGATTGAGCTGGTGGCGAAGGGGACGGAGTCGATTAAGGTGACGTTGTCGCCTTGAGGGTTTTGGGGATGGAACTGCCCTCCCGGCGACCCGTGTCGCCGTCCCCTTTTGGAATGAGTTTGTTTTAAGGTCGGGTCCCAATTTGTGTACCGGCCTGGACCTGAACTTCGATATCCTGTTCGGAATCTTGAATGAGGTCGCTGTCGAATAGGATGGTTCCGGGTTCGAAGAGCAAGATGAGTGTGGAACCGCCAAACTGGAAGTAGCCTTTTTCTTGCCCCCGGTCTATTGGGCCGGGGGTATAGGTTTGTACAATGCTGGCAACGGCGAAGCCCCCGATTTCCAGGTAGGCAATGGTGCCGAAGTGTTCGGTTGTGATTTCGGTGATGGCGCGTTTGTTGCGGCCGAAGAGGTCGGGGAGACGTGCGAGGGATAAGGGGTTTACGACATAATAGCGTCCGGGAATGGTGGTTGCACGACCGGCTGTGCCCTGGGTTGGGAAATGGAAGCGATGGTAGTCATAAGGGGCCAGGCGGACAATGAGGGCGCTGCCGCCGGTGTAGGGGTGGTGGTCGGTGTTCAGGAGATCGGTGAGGGCAACGGTACCGCCTTTTACGGGAATGGCGGTACCGGGTGTGAGATCGGGGTAGACCAGCACTTTGCCGTCGGCGGGTGAACAGAAGATTTCGGGATCGGGATGGAAAGGACGCGCATTGGATTTGAGGCGGCGGGTGAAGAAGGCGTTGAAGCTGGCATAGTGTTCGGGCGGGTGTTCGGATTCATCGGTGTTGATCCGGTATTGTTGAAGAAATGCCGGAATTTTTTTTGCGCTGACCGGACGGGTTTGTTGCTTGCCGTAGTACCAGCAGAAAAGTGTGTTGTTGAGCAGGAGGTTGAAGAGACGGAATACCAGAGCGTTGTTAAAGATCCAGCGCTGGAGCGTGGGCTGAATGAGGGGTTCGGTGACCATTTCGCCGGTGCGGCGGTCCCGGTAGCGAACTTCGGAGATGTCAGACATGGTTGGGTTTGAATGGTTCTGGCCAGAAGGGTTCGGGTTCTGCGGTGAAGGTCATCGAGATTTTCCGGGTCGGGTGTGTCAGGGTTAGAGATTGGGCGTGTAAGGCCAGAGCGCGGTTTGGAAAGGGGATTCGGGAGCCATATTTGAAATCGCCAAGGATGGGGTGGCCGCGGTGGGAAAATTGGAGCCGGATCTGGTGATGGCGCCCGGTGTCGAGTTCGATTTCAACCCAGGAGATGTCCTGCTGATAGTCCAGGCGTTGAAACCTGAGCCTGGCCAGCTGGCCCCCGGTTTGGATGATTCTGCTTTTGGTCTGTCGACGGGCCATTTGGTCGGTCATCTGGCCGTTTAAGGGCGTTTTGCCCTGGACCAGGGCCCAGTAGATTTTTCGTACCTGATGTTGGCGAAACTGGGTGGCCAATCGGGAGGCGGCTGTGGAGGTGCGGGCAAAGGTGACCACGCCCGAGGTGGGGCGGTCGAGGCGGTGCACGAGGCCTAGGAAGACGTTGCCCGGTTTGTTGTATTTCTCTTTGACGTAGGCACGGGCTTGTTCGAGCAGATTGGAGTCGCCGGTGTGGTCGCCTTGAACGAGGACGCCTGCGGGCTTGCGAACCACGAGCAGGTGATTGTCCAGGTGGAGGACGTGGAGCATAGTGTTTTTTGTTCAGAATTTAGAAAGCCGCAATAACACGCTCGTTATTGCGGCTTTGAAGTGTGATAGAGAATTTTTTTAACCGGAGATAATGCCGCCTCCCAGAGGAGAGCCCGGGATTCCGCCTCCCATGCCGGCGCCCGGCACGACAATGCGGGAAGATTCCTGACGACGCATCTCTTTGGCTTCTTCGACCATCTGGTCGACGGCGTCTTTGATTGTTTGGGGGAATTTTTCCACGGCTTCTTCGAGGGTGTCTGCCTGGATGGGCGCCTGGATGGGCAGGGGCCCCATTTGGGACATGATAGATGTCTGGGCAATGTACATAATCGGTCGGCTTTCATCGTCTGTACCATCCAATTTGATGGGGACGAGCCGACGGATGGTGGCAACTTTGAGATCGGTGAGGTTTTCTTCGCGATACAGATTGTCCCGGTCGACGAAAATTTGATCCAGGGACAGTTGCTCAGAGTCGTTCATGTTAAGATCTCCAGAGATCAGGTGAGTGACATGCGATTGGGTTAGAATATAGGATAAGCAGATGGAAATTGCAAAGAATTGTTCCGGGTTTGGGAGGAACACATGCCAACGCTTACACTTCATCGCACCCGATTGAGACCGTTGAGGGCGGCAACCCGATAGGCTTCGGCCATGGTTGGATAATTAAAAGTGGTGTTGATGAAATACATTAAGGTGTTGGCTTCGCCTTTTTGGGCCATGATGGCCTGGCCGATGTGGATGATTTCGGAGGCCTGGGAGCCGAAGCAATGGATGCCTAAAATTTCGAGGGTCTCGCGGTGGAACAGAATTTTGAGCATGCCGGTGGTGCGACCCATAAGCTGTGCGCGGGCGAGGTGGCGGAAGGCGGAGTGGCCGACTTCGTAGGGCACTTTTTGTTCGGTGAGTTCTTTTTCATTCAGGCCGACCGAGCTGATTTCGGGAATGGTGTAAATGCCGGTGGGGATGTCCTGGATCAGGTGATATTCACATTCGCCGAAGATAAGGTGGGTGGCGGCAAAACGGCCCTGGTCTAAGGCGGCACTGGCCAGGTTGGGGGACCCGACCACGTCGCCGACAGCGTAGATGTGGGGTTGGCCGGTTTGGTAGTTTTCGTTGATGGCAATAGAACCCCGGGTGTCGATTTCGATGCCGATGTCTTCCAGGCCCATCCGGTCGGAGTTTCCGGTGCGTCCCTGTGCCCACAGGAGGATGTCGGTTGCGATTTGTTTGTTGGACTGGAGGTAGAGGCGGGCTTCCCGGTCGTTGGCTTCGACTTTTTCGTATTCTTCGTTGTGGCGAATGAGCACGCCCTGTTCGCGGAGGTGGTAGCTCAACGCATCGATAATTTCGTCGTCGAGGAAGGAGAGGAGTTGGTCGCGGGTGTTGATGAGGTTGACTTTGATGCGCAGGCCCCGGAAGATGGAGGCGTATTCGCAGCCAATGACGCCAGCGCCGTAAATGGTGATGGAGCGGGGGTTTTCCTGGAGGTTTAAAATGGTGTCGCTGTCGAGCACCCGGGGGTGTGAAAAATCGATGCCGGGGTGGTGATAGGGGCGTGAGCCGGTGGCGAGGATGAACCCGGCGGCGGTGTAGCGTTCGGATCCACCGTTGTTGAGAGCGACTTCGACAGTATGTTCGTCTACAAATGCGGCTCGTCCATGGATGACGTCGACGAGGTTTCGTTCGTAGAACCCGGTGCGCAAGTCCACTTGTTGGTCGATGACGTGTTCGGCGCGTTTTAAGATGTCGGGGTAGTTGGCATTGCTGTAGTCCCCGGTGTCAACCATTTGCTGAATGCCCTGCCGCAGAGCTTTGCTGGGAATGGTGCCGCGATGGGTGCAGTTGCCACCGACCTGGGGGAAGTCTTCGACAATGGCGACCTGTTTGCTTTCTTTAGAGGAATTCATGGCGGCTCCCTCCCCGCCGGGGCCGCTGCCGATGACAATGACGTCATAGTCGTATTTCATATATTTGCTTTCGAGTGAGGAAGAAGATTTTGAGGTATTAAAATATGCCCAAGAACGGAATGGGAGTCAAGCTGGCAGATCCATCGAATCACTCGTCTCAGTCGCGCGTAAGTTGTCTGTATTTGATGCGGTGGGGTTGATCCGCTTCGGCACCCAGGCGTTCGCGGCGGTTTTCTTCATACTGGGTGTAGTTGCCGTCGAAGAAGACGACCTGGCTGTTGCCTTCGAAGGCCAGGATGTGGGTGGCGATGCGGTCTAAGAACCAGCGGTCGTGTGCGATGATGACGGCGCAACCGGCGAAGTTTTCGAGGGCGTCTTCTAAGGCCCGCATGGTGTTGACGTCCAGGTCGTTGGTGGGCTCGTCGAGCAGGATGACGTTGGCACCGGATTTGAGGATGCGGGCCAGGTGGACGCGGTTGCGCTCGCCGCCGGAGAGCTGCCCCACGGGTTTTTGCTGGTCGCCGCCGGTGAAGTTGAAGCGGGCGACATAGGCGCGGGAGTTGATTTCCCGATTGCCGAGGGTGATGATTTCTTGACCGTCGGAGATGGCTTGCCAGATGGTGTGGTCTGGGTTGAGCACGTCGCGGGTCTGTTCGACGTAGGCAAGCTGGACGGTTTCGCCCAGGCGGATGGATCCCGAATCGGGTTGCTCGTCGCCGATGATCATTTTGAAGAGGGTGGTTTTTCCAGCTCCGTTGGGGCCGATGACGCCCACGATGCCGCCGGGAGGGAGGGCGAAGGTCATGTTTTCCACGAGGAGATTGTCGTCGAAGCCTTTTGTGACATTTTGACATTCGATCACAATGTCGCCCAGGCGAGGCCCAGGGGGAATGTAGATTTCCAGTTCCCGTTCCCGGTCGGTACCTCCTGTGAGCAGTTGCTCGTAGGAGGTGATCCGGGCTTTGGATTTGGCATGGCGACCGCGGGGAGACATGCGGATCCATTCCAGTTCGCGCCGAAGGGTTTTTTGCCGGTCGCTTTCTCGCTTTTCCTCTACGGCAAGGCGATTCTGTTTTTGTTCCAGCCAGGAGGAATAGTTGCCTTTCCAGGGGATGCCTCGTCCGCGGTCGAGTTCGAGAATCCAGCCGGCAACGTTGTCCAAAAAGTAGCGGTCGTGGGTGACTGCAATGACGGTGCCGGCATAGCGCTGGAGGTGTTGTTCGAGCCAGGCGACCGATTCGGCATCGAGGTGATTGGTGGGTTCGTCGAGGAGCAGGATGTCGGGTTCCTGGAGGAGGAGACGACAGAGGGCGACCCGGCGGAGCTCGCCTCCAGAGAGGGTGTCAACTACCGTATCTCCGGGTGGACAGCGCAGGGCGTCCATGGCCTGTTCCAGACGGGCGTCCAGGTCCCAGACATTCTGGAGGTCGATTTTTTCCTGGAGTTCGCCCTGGCGCTCAACGAGCTGGTTCATTTCGTCGTCGGACATGGGTTCAGCGAATTTTTCGCTGACGGCGTTGTATTCGTTCATGAGATCGACGAGTTCTTGCACACCCTGCTCGACGATTTGGCGGACGGTTTTGCCTGCTTCCAATTGAGGTTCCTGTTCGAGGAAGCCGACGGTATGGCCGGGGGCCAGGTGAGTTTCGCCGTTGAAGGTGGTGTCTACGCCTGCCAGGATGCGCAACAGGGTGGATTTGCCGGAGCCGTTGAGGCCGAGGACGCCGATTTTGGCACCGTAGAAATAGGAGAGGGAGATGTTTTCGATGATGGGTTTTTTGTCGATGAATTTGCCGACTTTGATCATCGAATAGATGATTTTGTTGGCTTCTTCGGGCATGGAGAGTTTGTCCTTTCAGTCCGGTCTAACGGGTCTTTTTGTAAAAACTCATGGCTTTGGGTCGATGGGGGTGAGGGTCCCGAGGGCATTTTCAACTGCTTCGGCGGCATCCAAACAGAGGTCTTCCCGGTAGCGGGGGCCGATGATCTGGACGCTTTGGGGCAAATCGTTTGCCATTCCGACCGGCATCGCAACGGAGGGAAGGCCCAGGAGGTTGATGGGCGTGACCAGGCGCAGGTCGTTGGCGAGTTGCCGGACTGTTTCAACGCTTTCGACATCGAAGCCGACGTTGAAGGGTTGTGCGGTGGATACGGGGCCCAGGATGAGCGGGTATTGTTCCAGAAAGAGGTTCCATTCTTTGGCAATGTGGTGGCGGTCGGCGAATCCCTGTATGGGGTCGAATGTTTCTTGAGTTGTTTGAAAGCTGAGTTCGATGAATCGGAGGGCGTCTTCGGAGATCAGGGATCGGATTTCAGGCAAGATCAGGTGTTCTACATCCGGGAAGACCAGTTGTGCCCAGAGGGTCGCGGCTTCGACGGACAACGGCGGATGGACCGCTTCGACTTCATATCCGGCATCCGAGAGGGCCGTTGCGGCTTTGTCGATGCCTTCGGCGATGTGGGGATCGATCCCTTTTTCGCCGGGATTTTTGGTGACAGCGACTTTGATGGGCTGCGGTAAATCTGGACCCTGGAGGGGGGCGGGCGTCCACCAGGGATCTCGGGGATCGGGGCCGCTCATCGCGGGCAGTGCCAGCCGTAAGTCGCTGATGTGCCGGGCCATCGGACCGTGGACGGCGAAAAGTTGAAGGGTGAGGGGGGACCCGCCGGACTGAGTGGAGGCGCGTGGGATTCGGCCGAGGGTGGGCCGGAGAGCAACGGTGCCACAACACTGGGATGGGTAGCGGAGGGATCCCCCGTAGTCGTTTCCCATCGCAAGAGGCGTTTGTCCGGTGGCCAGGGCGGCTGCATCGCCACCGCTGGACCCACCGGGCGTTCTCTTTGAATCCCAGGGATTTTTGGTGGGACCCCGAAGGGCGTTGTCGGTGTGGTAGCGCAGGCCGAAATCGGGCAGGTTGGTGCGGCCGATGGGAATGGCACCGGCTTTTTTGAGCTGAGCGATATGTGGGGCGTCGACTAGGGCAATGGCGTCTTTTAATTCCGGAACGCCCATGGTGGTGGCTGTGTCTTTGAGGTCGATGTTTTCTTTAACGGTCATGGGCACGCCGTGGAGCGGGCCGAGGGTTGCACCTTTCGAAATCGCTTGATCGGCTTTGTCGGCCAGGGCCAGAGCCATTTCATCCAGGACGACGGTGACGGCATTGACGGCGTTGTTCACAGCAGCAATGCGATCCAGGTGGGATTGTATAACTTCGCGGACGGACGCTTTTTTTTCGCGGATGAGGGCGACAAGGTCGGTCACACTCATCCGCCATAATTCTTGTGCCAAGAAGGACTCCTTTACCCATTGGGTTTTTGATCTTTTGAATATAGGCGATCGCGGCTTTCGATCAAGCACTGTGAGCAGGGCCTATTTGAAGAGGCCGACAGGATGTCATCCTGTCGGCCTCTTTTGGTTTTCGATCCGCTGTCTGTACAGAGGGTTTGGATGGATAAGCTTACTTCATCACAGAAAAGGTGATTCCGCCGTGGGCCGCGATGCCGTTGACGAGGTCATCGGCTGCCCAGGCGTATTTGCCCTGGACGAAGAGTCCGAGGCGGTCGTTCAGGTCGAATTTAAATCCCCCAACGCCGTTGAAGTGGAACTCGGTGCTTCCGCCGGCCTTGGCAGCCCCAAACCCGGGTCCGACGTAGAACTTGGCTTTGTCGGATACGGGGATATTGTAGTGGAATTCGCCGCCGAACAGGGTGCTGGTGATGCTGTTACGACGGGAGAATTCGTAGAAGGGGGCCAAAGAAATCGGGCCCGAGAGTTGGAAGTCGACCGAGACGTGGAGTCCGCCGCCGGTTGCGTCCAGAGGGCCCTTGACTTCGTCGTTCCAGAGAAAGCCGCCGCCCACTTTGATGCCCTGGAATCCGACATCGGCAGAAACGGGTGAAACGGCGCATACTATTAACATCAGCCCGGCAAAAAGGGTTGCAAATCTTGTCATGATTTGCCTCCTTCCTCGCCCTCCCTACGTTTGATCCCTCTGTTCCTCCCACAGGCAGTCCGTTTGTTCGGATCGATAGAAATGGCCGGGTCTCCCGCTCAGGATACCCGGCCTGATTTCCTTGCCCTAAAAATATCGCAAAACCTGTGCCATTTGGCAATCCCGATGGGCGTGGAAAATAGATAAAATATTATTTAACAATATTTTAATTTTAAAATAATTGTATGCAGATCTTAAAAAGTCCATTTCAGGACGCTTGAAAAGGTCTTTATTGTTAAAGGATTATCACTTTTTTGAATGTGTGCGGTGGTCTTCTCTGATGTTTTTTGCTTCTAGACCGTTTCGCTCGAGCTGACGGTGGATGAATTCCGTTGTCGTGGATTTCCCCGATCCGGTGATGCCGTCAACGATGATCAGGCGATGTTTGGGCATGCCGGATGATCTCCAGGGCTTTTTCAAGGTCTTCGTCCCGGCCTTCTACAATGGCGCGAATGGTTTTTTGTACCGGATGGGTGGGAAGAATACCGATGAGGTGATGTTGGGTATGATCGTGTTTGACGACTCGCATTCCGGTCCAGATGATGCGGAACCCGCCGGGCAGGGAAAACTGGTTGATATCGCCGTTGGTACCGGCAGTGGGTCGTCCGACGATGTCGCCGAGTTGGTAGTGTTCGACCATGCCCATCACGCTTTCGGCATAGCTGATGGCGCTGGCGTCGGTCAGGAAGACGATTTTGCCGCGCAGTCTGGGACGGGCAGGAGCCATGTTCCATCGCCCAGCGGTGTCGTAGCCAGCGCTTTTCAGGCGATCGGGATAGATGATTTGAGGCACTTGCCATCTGGCAGAACCGATGGGGCGATCGGTCAGGTGGCTGAGGATACCGTGGTTTCCGTTGGCATAGCCTCTCAGGTCGAAGACAATGCCTTTGGCCTGTTTCAACTCATCCAGGTGACCGGTGAAGGTTTTCATCGAGATTTGGTCCATGTTGATGTAGTAAATCCGATCCTCCAGGATTTTGAAATCGGGTCTCTTGTCTCCTCGGAACGGTCGTTTGAGTATTCTTGGGACTGTAACGGTCAGGGTGTCGTGACCCCTTGCCAACCGGAGGGTTGACGTGGAGCCGCGTCTTCCAAAGCCAAATCGCCACAGGGCTCTGTAGGTTTTCCACTGGGGCGATCCGGAGACATATTGCATTTCATAGCCCAGAGCTTCGGAGGCTTCAATCCCATTTAAGGTCAGCACGATGTCTCCGGGTTGGACAGGGATCGAGTCCTGGGCTGCAACGACGACAATTTGATTTTCTATCTGATCCACTTGGATGGGCGGGAATGCCATGTCGTTTAGCTGCGTGTAACCCACATTCCCGTGGCCGTCTTGAAGGCTTGCAACCATACGACAAAGGGTGTTGTAAAAATCTCCCTCGGATCTGTTTTTTAAGGCTGCCTTGAAGGATTGGGTTAATTGGGCGTCCCAGTCGGTATTGATCACGTCAAAGTAGGGATAGAAGTGCTGGAAGACGTTCCAGGCGATGACGATGTCGGCCAGACGTACGACTTCGTGGTCTGCGCTGGCGGTTTGAAGGTTTAATTGGGATAGTTTTGTCTGGAGGTCTTCAAAGGGTTTGCTTTTGGCAAGGGTGGTATTTTTTTCAGGATCGCAAGGAAGTGCAATTGGCAATTGGCAGTAAAGCCCTTCTACCAGCAGTTTTTGGATGGTGTCTCCCAATTGGGGATGGGCGTCGAACAGGCTGTGCGAAAACACGGGCTGTTCGTTTTGGAATGTGACACGGGTGCTTTTATAAGGGGGTTTGTCTCCGTCTATGCCGTTTCCCTTGTGTTGCCAGACGATGTAGGGGCCGTTTTGCGTGGGGCTTTGGGTTGGGAAAGGTTTGGTAGAGAGACGAAGGGTCGGCGCAACAGGGAGGAACACTTTTTCGAGAATGGCTTTCAATTCTTCCGAGATCTGGGCTTTTCGGACGTGCGAGATCCCGTATACAG
>JAPUJS010000249.1 GCA_027296045.1 bacterium
TCATGGTGACGATCTGGTTGTTGTAGGAAGGATCGGTAAGGATTTCCTGGTAGCCGGTCAGGCTGGTGTTGAAGACGACTTCGCCCAGGCATTCGCCGGGAGCGCCAAAGGAGAGGCCTTCAAAAAACGTGCCGTCTTCCAGGGCGAGGATTGCTTTCATGAATGTTCCCTAAATGAAGGAGATGACCGATGTGATCTGACGGGCAAAACGGATACCAGGACGCGATTGCCCGTGGGTCTTCAGTACGCCCCTACAATTGGTGTGTGATCCGGCCGCCGAGGATGGTTAGGACTGCTCTGCCCTGCAATGTCCAGCCGTGAAACGGCGTGTTCCGCGATTTGGACTTGAAGGTGTTGGCATCTACCGTCCAGGTCTGGTGGGGATCGAGGACGGTGATGTCGGCGGGCCTTCCGGGAGAGAGCGTGCCGCCTTCGATACCCAGAATGCGGGCAGGTTCTATTGTGAGTTTGGCAAGGGTGTTATTGAGAGAAAGGATGTTGGGGTGGACCAGCCGGGTGAAGACAAGTCCGACGGCGGTTTCAAATCCCAGGATGCCGTTGGGCGCTTCTGTGAAGGCCCGAAGTTTTTCACCATGGGTATGCGGGGCGTGGTCGGTGGCAATGGCGTCAATGGTGCCATCGATAAGGCCTTCGATGACGGCCTCCTGGTCTTCTTTGGAACGCAGGGGCGGACTCATTTTTCCGGCCGTGCCGAATATCCGTACGTCTTCATCGGTGAGCGCAATATGATGTGGGCAGGCTTCGCAGGTGACGGGAAGGCCTTCAGCTTTGGCCTGACGGACAAGTGCTGCGGCCCTCTTAACACTTAAGTGAAGGATGTGCAGACGGCCGCCGGTTTGTCGAACCAGTTCGATGTCGCGCTCGTTCATGGCCGCCTCGCCTTCGGCCGGCATGCCCGGGATGCCGAGTTCTTTGGACACAGCGCCTTCGTGCATGTGGCCGCCCCGGGTGAGTTCGAAGACTTCGGAGTGGGGATAAATGGCAAAGCCGTCGGTTGCGGAGCGTTCGAGCAGAGCTTTCATGAGGGCTTCGGACTCGATGGGGAGGCCGTCGTCCGAAAATCCGATGGCCCCGGCTTTGAGCAGGGCTTCAGTGTCGGCGATTTCCTGGCCGGCCATTTTTTTTGTGGCACAGGCGATGGGGTAGACCCGGGCGTCTGCACTGCGGGCTTTGTCCAGGATTTCGCATACGATTTCAGGGCTGTCCATCGGCGGGTCGGTATTGGGTAGGCAGGCCACGGTTGTAAAGCCGCCTGCTGCTGCCGATTCGCACCCGGTTTTTATGGTTTCTTTTTCGGGAAAGCCCGGATCGCGCAGGTGGACGTGCATATCGATAAGGCCCGGTACAACGAGGCGGCCTGAGACATCAATGAGTTCGGCGTTTTCGGGGGGATCTATACGGGAGGAAATGTGAGCAATTTTACTGTCTTGAATGAGGAGGTCTGCCGTATGGTCCCGGCTGTTGGCCGGATCAATCACCCGGCCGTTCTGGAGCAGCAGGTCGGGAGGTGAGGCCACTGAGGGGATACTCCTGATAAAGGGTGCGATTTTAGACATCAAGGTATCGGTGGAGGGGAATTCTGTCAAGGGGATTTCTATTTATTAGATTGTTGCGGGATTGGCGGAGGGCTTCACAGATCAGGCGTTTTTCGGCCTCTGCGAGATTCAGGCGGTGATTGCCGATGGCTGAGGGATATCCGACAGAAATGGCAGCGGTTTCCGAACGATCAGGCTATCAGACAGATTTCAGGTAGGCGATCAAGATTTCCGTCAGGGATTCAGAAGCGAGAATATGGGCTGGAATCGTCCAACTCCGGTCTCGCAGAAGGTTGGCAAGATGAACCGTTTCGGGCAGGTCCAGATCCAGGCCGGTGAGAGGATGAGTGAATGTTTCGGTAGGAGGGCTGTCGAAGGCAACCCGACCGTCTTGGAGGGCCACAATGCGGTCGCCGATCCGGGCAGCCAGGTCCAGGTCGTGGGTGATCAGAGTGAGGGTGCAGCCTTCGGCTTTCAGGCGTTCAATCCAGGAGATGGTTTTCTGAACGCCCCGAGGGTCCAGTCCGGCGGTGGGTTCGTCCATGACCAGAACTCGCGGTTGCATGGCCAGTACACCAGCAATGGCCACCCGGCGCTTTTCGCCGCCACTGAGCGTGAGGGGAGATCGATTCAGGAAGGTTTCGGGGTCAAGACCGACGTTCTGGAGGGCTTCGTTTACGCGGTTTGGGATATCGGGAAGGCCCAGATTTTTGGGCCCGAAGGCGACGTCTTCCAGGACGGTGTCGGCAAACAGTTGAGCCTCGGGAAATTGGAAGATCTGGCCGACCTGGCGACGCAGGTCTCTGTGACAGGCGGTGTCTGCAGGATTGAGATTGCAGACGGAGAGGCGGCCCGAGGTAGGCGTGAGTAGGCCGTTTAAGTGTCGCACAAAGGTGGACTTGCCCGATCCGCCAGGGCCGATCAATACGGTAACGGTGCCTTCGGAGATGTCCAGGGTGAGACCATTTAGTGCGCACGTTTCGGTGAGCAGTCCTGGATTGTAACGATAGGTGAGATCGTGGGCAGAAATAATAGCAGAGGATGGATGGAGCGTAGACCGAATGGGCGCGTCGTAAAGGGACGGGGGAGGTGGATCGGGCAAACGGCTGACGAGTTCTTCCGAGGTGAGCGGGACAGGGGGTGGCAGGTCGAGAGCGACGGCGATTTGGACGGGTAAGGGGGGAGATAGGCCGAGTGCCAAAAGGCGGTCGGTTTGGGAAAAGACGTCGGCCGGAGAGCCATCCAGGACAATTTGACCGGCATCCAGAACCAGAACGCGGTCGGCTCCGACGGCTTCTTTGGGAATCTGTGTGATTAGTAAAGGGGTAGTTGTGCCGGATGTGTGGAGGGCTTGGAGATAAGTCAGAAAGGCTTTTCTGGTGGTCGGGTCCAAAAGTGCGGTGGGCTCGTCCAGGAGCAGATATCGGGGCCGCATGGCAATCACAGCGGCCAGGGCCAGGCGTTGGCGTTCGCCACCGGAAAGGTGGTTGGGGTCGTGATAGCGGTAGGGTGTGAGGTGAAACCGGTCCAGGGCCTCGTTGACACGGGTGTGCATCTCGGCGGTAGGAATGCCCAGGTTTTCCAGGCCAAAGGCCATTTCTCGCTCGACCACAACAGACACGATCTGATCGTCGGGGTTTTGGAAGACCATGCCGACACACCGGCGGATTTTATCGAGGGAGTCGGGGTCAAGAACGGACAGGCCGTCTACAACCACATCGCCTTCGGTGGGTAAGATCAGGCCGTTCAGACAGCGAAGGAGGGTGGTTTTACCAGAGCCGTTGGCGCCTAGAAGGACGGTGAATTCGCCTTCGTGGAGGGAAAGGTCTATGCCTCGAAGAACAGGAAAAGGACCGCCGGGTGTGGGATAGGTGACGGTGAGACGATGGAGTTGGATCACGGCAAACCCAAATGTGAAAAGGGACCGAATGGTATGATTGCACTCGGCCCCTTATTTTGCGATCTCAAAACGCGATCAATCACCCGGTACAGGTTCTGCCGTCCCCACGCGTTCTCGGTAGGCTTCGAAGGGGGGCAGGTTAGCGTCGGGCTCGACCTCGAGGGGGCGCAGGTCGGTGAGGATTTCCAGGTCGTCACGCATCTGGGCAAGTTCCAGGTAGGCTTCCGAAGCTTCGACTTCGCCCACGTCCAGGGTGTTGGGAATCCAGAGCACGCGGGCGTTTTCGGGCTCGATGAGGCCGATGGATTCCAGGGCAACCTGGAGGATTTCGGCGTCGGTTTCGTAGTGAAGAGGAACAGCGGCGGCCGAGACGTGCTGGCCGGTGATCACGTTGGTGTAGGTGGCGTGGTAGTCGATTTTGTCCACCAGGCGTTTGGTGGTGAATTCTGCCATGCCAATGCCGCAGGCGTTGCCGTGGGTGGCTTCTGTGAGGTCGCGGACGAAGATGCGCAAGACGCGCGGGGTCTCGCCGTCCATGGCTTTGTGGTCATTTCGTTTGCGGCCAATGGTGTTGGTGTCCATGCCGGACCCGCTGATGTCTTTGCCTATTTCGTCGATAATGAGCAGGTCCACGTCTTCAAAGGGGAGGGAAGGACACCATTTTTTGGCTTTGACCTGGAGTTCTTTTTCGACTTTCTCGAAGTCTGGCGCGTCGATGGCTTTGATCATGGCCGTTTCGTCATAGGGGTTTTCGAGGGTGGCGACCCCAAAGGCGATGGGCATTTCTTCGCGCACGACTTTGCCGACCAGACGCACAATTTTGTCGAAAGAGTGGTGGATGATGGCACGGTGGTAGACCGAGGCACCTTTGTGTTTGCCAAGTCCGATGAGCATCATTTTCATCAGCCCGCTTTCGATCTCTCCGACAAATCCGGTGTGGGGCTTGACGCGGTTGACCACCACCACGTGGTCGGCTTCGGAGGCATTTTTGTCGAAGTAGATGGGCATGCCAAATTCGGTGGTGCCGATCTGGATGACTTCCATCGAAGATTGGATCGGGCAGCCCATAGTTTCTTCGGTGATGCCGTACCCTGCCAGGATGTCGGTCTGACCTTCGGCCGTGCCGCCGCCGTGAGAGCCCATGGCCGGCACGATATAGGGCTCGGCACCCAGGGCCTTCATTTCTTCGACCACGGTTTTGATAATGGTATCGATATTGGCAACGCCCCGGCTTCCGGCGGTAATGGCGACCGTCTGTCCGGGTTTGATTTTTTGTCCGGGGTCCAGTTTGGCAATTTCTTCCCGAACGGCACCCGGTACGTCGTGCAGCGTGGGGGCATCGAAGTGTTGGCGGATGCGAAACATCTGAGGATATGCCATGGGTCCTCCAAAATGAGGCGGTAGGACAGATAACCGGGGCGCTGAGAGCAACGCCCTTAGAATCTTTAGATTGTTTTCAAGATACGCCTGTATAAGAGGAATGTCAAGTTTAGAGCGTGTTCAAGAAGGGGAGGACATCCAGGAGGGTTGGGACTGCGGGGATATGATCGAGCGTTGGCTTGCCATGGGTGAGATAAATGCACGGTACACCGATTTTTTGGCAGGCTTCAATATCGTATCGACCGTCTCCAATCCCGATGGCTTCGTGCGCGTTGAGGTCAAAAAATGCCAGGGCTTTTTCAATCAGGTCGCTTGCGGGCTTGAGTCGGCCATCGTCTCGACTCAGGGCAATATCAAACTGGAGGTTGTGACGTTGCAGAAAGACGCGCATCGCATCCCCGTGGTTGTTGGTAACAAGCGCGAGGCGAAGGTCTTTGTTGTGCAGGTGATCGAGAAGTTCGTGTACTCCATTGTTTAGGTCGGCTTTTTCACAGGCTTCTCGTTCTGTGGATAGGAGGATATCATGGGCCCTTTTTGCCTGGCCGGAAGGGAGACTTTCGATGTGTTCGATGATGGTTTTTTCGACCGGGCAGTCTATTTGTTGACGCAAGCTTGTCCAGTTGATATAGGGGACGGAAAGGGTGCCGTCCATGTCGAAGATCACTGCTTTGATCATATGGTTTTGAGAAGGCGAGCCAGACAGGGATTGGATTTAGGAGAACACTTTCCCGATTTCGTCACGGTCGAAAGTGGGCAGGTCCGTCCATTTGCCGTTGTGGTGCATTTTCAGGCCAAAAGAAGCTTCTTCGACCCGGCCGATGGTTGCACAGCGAATGCCGGCGCTCTGGATGGCATTGCAAACAGGGTCGGCGTCGGATTCGGCAAGGCCGATGATTAAGGCACCGGAGGAAATGACGCCGAGGAGATCGAGGTGGAAGGCCTCGCAAAGGGTCCGGGTTTCGTCGCTGGCAAAGAGCTGGTCTGCTTCGATCGATAGGCCCACGTTTGCGACTCTTGCAAGTTCGGATAAGGCAGTGGCCACGCCGCCTTCGGTCGGGTCATGCATGGCATGTACCGATGCGGTTTGGCAGGCGATGCGGGCTTCGCTGAGCACGCTGATTCCGGGATTGTGGAGGTATTGGGCTGCCCGGGCAAGGAGATCCCGTGAAATGCCTTGCGCTTTCAGGTCATCGGCTTTCTCATGGGCCAAAATGGCGGTGGCTTCAATGCCCAGGCCTTTTGTAAGCAAGATGCGGTCGCCGGGGACAAGGTTGGTGGATTGTACCAGCCGGTCTTTGGAGACTTCGCCGAGCATCTGGCCGATGACAATGGGGCGATCCAGACCCACGGTGACTTCGGTGTGGCCGCCACAGAGGGCGACGCCTATTTCTTTCGCGGCCTGCGTTAGGGAGTCGAAGATAGATTCTACAAGAGATTCGTCGGTGGTATTTTCCGGCAGGAGAATGGTGGCCAGGAACCAGCGGGGGATGGCACCCATGGTGGCGATATCGTTGGCATTGACGTGGATGGCGTAGCGGCCGATTTCGTTGGTGGCAAAGGTGATGGGGTCGGTTTTGGCAACCAGGTAGGTGTTGCCAAAGTCGATCACCGTGGCATCTTCCCCCACGCGGGCACCCACGATGATCCGTTCATCTGTGTCCGTATAGCGGTTGAGCAGGCGGTCGAGGACGTCGAGCGGCAATTTGCCCGGTGGGAAGGTCATGCTATTCCTGGTCGAGGAAAACAGTCTGGCGGTCTCCCGCAGAGAAGGAGATGATGGCCCGGATGGGCTCCCAACCGTTGTTAATAGCCTGGTGTTTGACGCCTGCAGGCACCCGAATAGAGTCCCCTGGCCCGAGCTGGAAGCGCTGATCGTCGTAGGTGTGCTCGCATGTACCGGAAAGGACGTAGAGGATTTCTTCGCAATTGGGATGATAGTGCGGAGGATTTTGCTCACCCGCGTTGATAAAGACCATCCCGAAGGTCTGTTCGGCATCGGCGTCGATGGACTGGCCCATCAGCCATTTGATGGACCCCCAGGGGAAAGAATCGGCTTGCATCTCATCGAGACGGATAACTGGGGAATCGGGCATTGGAATCTCCTTCCCATGAATTGGAGGGTGCAGGATCACGGCGTGTTACGATAGCGTTTTTCACAAGGTGTGTCAATACGTAATTTGCCATGACAACTTGGTGGGGTCTGGCTATATTTCTAATCGTATTCGTGTTGGCCAATAGCAGGTTGAAGAGGAGGATTGGGATGAAAAAAATCGAGGTCTATATCAAACCTTTCAAGCTGGACGATGTAAAAGAAGCCCTGACCGAAATCGGTCTGGTGGGGATGTCTGTGGGCGAATATCGGGGATTTGGGAGGCAACGGGGGCATCAGGAATTTTACCGGGGAAGCGAATATCATGTAGATTTTTTGCCCAAGTTGAAAATTGAGCTGGTCGTTCCCGACCAAGAATTGGACCGGGCGATTGAGGTCATTCTCAAAACGGCGCATACGGGGGAAGTGGGGGACGGTAAAATATTCGTGTCGTCGATTGAAGAAGCCATCCGGATTCGAACGGGAGAGGTGGGAGATGGGGCGCTTTAGAGAATGAATGATATCTCCCCCGGATGAGACCGGTTTCTACAATGTGTGGACTGCGTGAGGGTTTATGTTTTTGTTTGACTTTGAATTACCTGCCGAAGCACTTGCGATCGCCCTGCTGGAGCGGCCTGAATTGGGGCAACAAGCACTTTCGAAATTTGGATTCCAGGATTCGGAGCGGGCGCTTCGAAATCTGGAGGGGCTGGTTGGGTTGGGCACGTCGGCCCCATTGCCAGAACTTTTGTTCCGGGAATTGGCAGAAGTGCCCGACCCGGATATGGCACTCCATAATTTCGAACGTCTGGGGCGAACCGTGTACAGCCCGTCGGCATTTTTTAGCCAGTTGAAGGACCGCCCGGAAACCTGTCAGTTGCTGTTTCAGCTTTTGGGCAGCAGCCAGTTTATGGCCGATATATTGGTTCGCCATCCCGAATATTTCTACTGGCTGACCGAGTCGACCGACCGACTGTCTCGATGTTATGATGCTTCCGAACTTGCCATGTCTTTTGAACAAATCTCAGGCAAAAGTCTGGAGCACCGCCTGAATGCGTTGCGACGGACGTTGCGAAGAGAGTTGTTGCGGATTGGGGCGGGCGATCTGGTGGGGCAAAGGCAGATTGGCGATGTGGCAAACGAACTTTCGGCTCTGGCCGATATTTGTTTTCAGCGCCTGCTGGATTTTTTGATGCCCGAACCGGAGGCCCGATATGGGACGCCCCGAAACCCGGACGGGAGCCGGGCGACATTTGTGATCATTGGGTTGGGTAAATTGGGGGGGCGGGAACTCAACTTCAGTTCCGACGTGGACTTGATGTTTGTGTATTCCGAAGAAGGGCAGACAGACGGGGGAACCGATGGGCAGTCGGTTTCCAACCAGGTGTATTTTATCCGATTGTCCGAACAGATTGTAAAGGCGGCAACCGAAATGACCGAAGAGGGGTTTTTGTATCGGACGGATATGCGGCTCCGACCGGACGGGTCGGTTGGGGCGTTGACGATGCCGCTTTCTGCTTACGAGCGGTATTATATGCGTCGGGGGGAACTTTGGGAACGGCAGATGTTGATCAAAGCACGGCCTTGTGCCGGATCGGAAGCTTTGGGAAATCGGTTTATGGAGATGATTCAACCGTTTGTCTTCCCGCGCCATTTTGAGGTCAGTCCGGTTGAAGAAATCCACCGCATTAAAGGACAGATCGAAGACCGGATTGGACGGAAGGGCACGCGGGAGACTCATCTCAAACTTCGATCGGGTGGAATTCGGGATATTGAGTTTATCGTTCAATGCTTGCAACTGCTGGTGGGGCGAGTTCACAGAGAAGCCCGGTCGGGCACCACACTGGAAGCGCTCGGACAACTTCGGGCGGTTTCGGCACTGACGGCAGAAGAAACGGAGATTTTGCGAGAAGCCTATGTGTTTTTCAGGCGTTTGGAGCATCGCCTCCAAATGAAGCATGGGCTGAGCGATTATATGCTGCCCGATTCGGAGTCGGATCAGGCGGTGATTGCAAAAAGTTTGGGATGTGCATCCGTTGAGGCATATCGGGCAGATTTGGACCGCCACTTGAAGGGGGTTCAGGCCATCTATCTGGAGGTTTTTGTCGGGGCACCCGAAGGGGACGGGCGTTCGGTTGGGGTACTTTGTGAAGTGGATGTAGGCGATATCGATGCAACGACCTGGCTGGAACAATGGGGGTTTGCGCGTCCCGAGGAAGCCCACCGTAACCTTATTTTTTTGGCCTATGGCCATGCTCCTCGGATTCGAGGCACCCGTGCGCGACAGAATTTTATGCGGTTGGCACCTGCACTGATGCAAGCCCTCCAGGATTCGGCCGATCCCGATCAGGGGTTAAGCAATTTGGAGCGGCTCATTTCGGCATATGGCGCAGGAGATACCCTGTTTCGCATTTTGGCAGCCAGTCCGGGATTGCGGGATATTTTGTTGTCGCTTTGTGTGGGCAGTCAATATCTGATAAACCTCATGGTACGAGATCCCGGTTTGTTGGATTGGTTGACCCGTCCGGATGTTCTGCTTCAAGACCGAACGGCAAGCGATTTTGAGGCCGAACTGGATGCTCGGATGGAACGGGCCGACACAGACGATGCCCGGATGGCAGCCCTCAATGCCTTTCGAAACCGGGAACTGCTTCGCATTGGGGCGCGGGATCTGTTGGAATTGACGGAGACGTTTGAAACCTTTAAAGCCCTGTCCCTTTTGGCCGAGACCCTGTTACAAAAGGTCTATGAAGTTGCCTACACCCGCCTGACAGCTCGCTTTGGCGTACCCCAAAAAGCCGATGGTATCCCTGCCGAATTTGCGGTTCTGGGTCTGGGCAAAATGGGGGGGCAGGAATTGAACTTCGGTTCGGATCTGGATCTGGTATTTGTCTATTCAGACGAGGGAAAGACCGACGGCGATTCTCCCCGGGGCAATCGCCAGTTTTTTATTGATCTTGCCCAGCAGATGACGGCCATGCTGGAGCAAAATACGGCCTATGGCAAGTTGTATCCTGTCGATGCCCGGCTGCGCCCGGAAGGGGGCAGTTCGCCCCTGGCTCTGTCTTATGAGGCCTATGATCAATACCTCCAGGGCCGGGCGTCCACCTGGGAGCGTCTGGCGTTATCCAGGGCACAGGTGGTGGCTGGAGATATGGGGTTTGGTCGGCGTTTGCTGGATCGGTTTGCCCAGTTTGTGTGGGGTAGTGGACTTTCGGAAGCCGAACTGGATTCTTTGCTTTCTATTCGCAAGCGCATGCAGGGCAAGGGGGGAATAAGTGGGGCGCTGAGTATCAAAACCGGCGCAGGGGCTATTGTGGATATTGAGTTTATCGCCCAAATTTTGCAGATTCAGCACAGGCATATCGTCTTGAAGGTTCGAAGCGGGAATACGCTTGTGTGTTTGGAACGGCTCCAGGAGGCGGGGGTGATATCGGACCAGGAGTTCCGTCATCTGGTGGACGGATTTGTTTTCCTGCGCACGGTGGAGAAGGTGATGCGACGACAGGACGAACAGGCGCGTACCCGATTGCCTTCCGACGAACGGGCATTAACGGCGCTTGCCCGAGCGATGGGTTTTGATACTTCCGGGACGTTTAGGAAACGACTTGGGCAAGATATGACACGTATCCGGGAGATTTTTGTCCGACTGGTGGGGCAGCCTTAGGATTGGTTGAGATGTGACAGGTGGGCGGCGGAAAACTTGCAATTGGAAGGTGCGGATTTGTATCTCTCCTGATGTTTTTCAGGAGAGATTTTTGTATGTATCTGAAAATATTAAATTTGTGTTGTTTTTTATGTGATGGCACACGGTTTGCGAAGTATATAGAAATGGATGAAGCAAATTGGCGGCAGTTCCGATGTGTCGCCATTCGGGGGAACCCGGTACCCCGACTACCGGGAACCCCCATGAACTTAGGCAGCAGCCCCGACCTGCTGCCTATTTGGGAGGGCCGGCAGCCCCGACCTATCGGCCCTCTTTAAAAAATAAGGTGGCAGCCCCGACCTGCCGCCTTCTTCCGGAACCGGCAGCCCCGACCTGCCGGTTCCTTTTTTTTTGTTTTTGATCCCATTACCCGGTATGATTTCTTATTTAAAAATACGGGCTTCCACTCATAGGTGGAAGCCCGTATTTTGTGAATGGCAAGCGATGTTGGAAACGGTTTGGGCTTTTATGACGAGGCGGGTGCGTCAACGGCAACTTTTCCGAAATCGTTGGAAAAGAGGAGGAAATCTGCGAAGTCGACCCGGCCATCGACGTTCAGGTCTGCCCGGCGATCGAAGCCTTTTCGACCAGCGCGGGCACCAAAGGCTTTGGACAGGACCAGAAAATCGTTGAAGTCCACGGTGGCATCTTCGTCGGCCAGAATGAGCCCCTGGATCTCATTGCCCTCCCTGTCGTGATACACAGGAGCCGTGTTGGTGAGCAGAAGCGTGATGGGATCGGTCAGTTTGGGTTTGGCATTTGTGTTGCTCACGTCGATCAGGGTGACATCGTTCAGGGCCATTTGTGTTTGATCTGCTTTGCCAATCACCCGGAATCGGAGGACGGCCAGGGTGCCGTTGCCCGAGCCGCCGATTGGGGTTCGGCCAATAATCGAATTGGCCAGACTGACGTTGCCCTCCCGGTCTTTGACGGCCATATCAACGAGATAGTTCTGAAACAGGGAGCCGGTTGAGATCAGGTCTTCAACCTGGAGCAAGGCCGGATCGTAGGTGAGGTGGACCTCATAGGTTCTGACGGCCACCGCGCCCTGGACCTCGATGGCGACATCCAGAGAGTCGCCCGCCTGGAGTGGCGAGGTGGGCAGCCCCGAAAGCGTGACAATCGCATCCGTATTTTTCCCTTCAGGGACGATTTGCTTGAAGGTGGGGAACACGGGGCGGATTCTACCCGTCTGCCCGGAGTTACTGGTCTGGTTTACGGCTGCGAAATTTTTGTCTATGGCATTGATAATATCATCCCGATTGACGTCGGCAAAGGGATTGTAGTCGGCATCGCCTGCCTGGGCGAAGAGGGCGACGTTGATGGCGTTGATATCGGCCGAGTCGATGAAATTGTCGGGCAGGGATTTGCCATCGCTGCCGGTATATCCGGCGGCATCTCCGGTCAGGAGTTTGCTCCGGTCTACGCCGTTGCCATCCAAGACGGGACGGATGTTATTCAGGTCTTGTCCAGGGTGAATCTGGAGGGTGTCATGCCCGGTGAGATGTCGGGCCACCGAAGCGGTGAGGATCCATCGGCCTGTGGGTATACGATTGAGCGTATAGTTGCCGTTGACACCGGTGCTGAGAATCTGAACGCCCGGAGCGGTGGTGTCGATGTCATTGAGGCTGAATAAGGAGTCTTCTATCGCATCCAAATCTCCGACTTCTCGGAGGAAAAAGGTGACGGTGTCGGCCGAAGAGGTTCTGCCTTCGAGGGGAACGGCCCCGGAGACCTGACTCCTGAGAATCTAGACGCCC
>JAPUJS010000025.1 GCA_027296045.1 bacterium
CACAACCGTCCACTTAAAATTTAAACCACCGGTCAAAACGACTGTTTTTCTCCTCTCCCCGTCCCGGGGAGGGGCCGGGGGAGGGGTAAAATGCCACCAAAACAACCCAATATCCTGTTTGTCCTCACCGATCAACAAAGATCCGATACTGTTCACGCGGCGGGCAATCCGTATATCCGGACGCCTGTGATGGACCGCCTGTGCCGGGAAGGGGTGAATTTTCGAAAGGGATATACGCCTTCCCCGGTCTGTGTCTCTGCCCGAGCGGCACTGGTGACCGGGCAACATCCCCACCACACTGGGTGCTACGACAACGGGTTTCCACAACCCCAAGATCGACCTTCGATGATGGATTTGCTTTCGGCGGCAGGGTATTATTGCCACGGCGTGGGGAAGATGCACTTTACGCCCGAGAGAAATGCCCTGCGAGGGTTTCACAGTCGGGATACGCAGGAGGAGATTTGCCGGACTGTGGAGGTGGATGATTATCTCAAGGTAGTGCGTCAGGAAGGGTTTGAGCATGTACACGATGTGATGGGCGCGAGAGGGGAGATGTATTATATCCCTCAAATTTCCCAGTTGCCAGCCCGGTTGCATCCCACTGCGTGGGTAGCCGATCGAAGTATTGATTTTTTGAAGAATCGAAATCCATCGAAGCCGTTTTTCTTGTGGAGCAGTTTTATCCATCCCCATCCACCTTTTTCGCCACCTACTCCGTGGAATAAGTTATACCGGGGGGCAAATATGCCGTTGCCCAGGCGTCCGGAGGCAATGGAAGATTTGTGGACGCACTTCAATGTGACTCAGAACCGATATAAATATCGCGATGCCGGCTTAGACGACCGGATGTTGCAGGTGATGCGGGCATATTATTGGGCGTGTGTGTCCTTTATTGATTACAGCGTGGGGCGCATTCTGGAGGTACTGGAAGCAGCAGGGGAACTGGACAATACACTGATTCTCTGGTCCTCGGACCACGGCGAATTTCTGGGCGATTATAACTGCTTCGGAAAACGAAGCTTCCTGGATGTGACTGCCCGCGTGCCCATGCTGGTGCGCCATCCCGATCGTTTTTCAGGGGGGATGGTGGAAGATACGCCAGCGTCTCTGATCGATCTGATTCCAACATTTTTGGGTGCCGCTGGTGCCGATTCTGGAGATGCGGAGCTGGATGGTGTGGACCTTGCAGGGCTGGTGGGTCAGGGAGAAAGCCGGACCATCTACGGTCAGATCCAACAGGGCGACCGCGGGGTCTATATGGCCTATGATGGGGACCTGAAGTATGTGTATTCGGCAGGGGATCAGAAGGAATATTTGCTGGACCATCGGGTGGACCCGGAGGAGACCCGAAACTGTGCCTACAATCTCTTTTATGCAGAGGATGTGAAACGGATGCGAGACGGACTGATTCAATTTTTCCAATCGGAGGGCTACACCGATCCTCTGGATGGAGATGTCTGGAAAGTCTATGAAAAGCCGTCACTGCCGGACAGCCCGGATGCACGGCTGATTATCCAGGACGCGGGTTGGGCTGTTCCGGATTATTATATTGAAGGCTATTCGGATTAATCCAAAGGAGTCAAAATGAAAACTGCAACAGGCAACCGAATGACGCCGCAGGATATCAGTTGGGAAGAACGGTGTAAGGTGGTGAAGGAAGCCGGGTTTGACGGGGTGGAGATGTGGATTGGGACCGAGGATTTTGATATGGAGTCAACGGATGACGATTTGAAACGTCTCAACAACGGCATTCAGGCCGCCGGTCTGGAGGTGTCTTCTGTCGCGTCTACAATGGGGTGGAACAATCCGATCTGTAGCCCCGATGATGCCGTGTTCAACCGGGCATTGGAAATCGGCAAACGCCAGATTCAGGTGGCTGGGATTTTCGGGACGGACGCCACCCTGGTCGTAACGGGCCGGCACGACGCATCAGTGGATCAACTGGAAGGATGGAAGCGCATTGTATCAGGGTTTCAGGAATTGGGTCAGGTGGCCGCCGATGCCGGCGTTCGGGTTGGGGCCGAAACGTGTCCCAAACTGTCGTTCAACCTCATGACCCCCTATGAGTGCCTGGGTTTTGTAGAAGATGTGGGAATGGATTCTGTCGGCATCTATCTCGACACCGCCAATGTGACCTATTCCGGATATCCCGAGCACTTCATCCGTGCCCTTGGAGATCGAATTGTGCGCATCCACTTTAAAGACCGAATCGAAACCCCAGACGGAAGAGGCGGCGCAACCTGGCCCGGCAACGGTGTTGTCAACTTCGGCCCGGTGATGGATGCGTGCCGAGAAATAGGCCACGACGCCTGGGCCACCATGGAATATGGCACCCCCCACACCCTGGAAACCATGAGCGAAGCAGCCAGCAGTACCCGAGCCATCGTAGATGGCTAATGTCTTGGAGCGTGGGTCGGGGTGGTTCTAACGTCTTGGGGCGTGGGTCGGGGTGGTTCTGCGGCCCTCTGCGTGGGATGGGTTGAGCGGCGAGGTTCCGTGGCCCTTCGTGATCCCGCACCACCTCATGACCGATTTTCTGAACGACCGGGCAGGTCGGTAGATTGTTTGATCTGTTCGGCATTTTCAAAGAGGGTTTTCAAGCGGCGGGTGGTTCGCCAGCGCTGGTCGGCGTCTCGAATTTCCACAAAAAGCGGGGCTCGGTTGATCTGTCGGGTGGACCAGGCGTGGATAAATCCGGCATAGGAGACCCGCAGGCTGAAAGGGGTGTGAATTTCCAGGTGGTTGGCGGTTTTGCCCGTTTCCGGGTGCTTGCCGACCTGGTGAATGTGATAGCCAAGGATGTATTTGCCGATGCGGGCATACCAGTCCCCTAAGGGCTGGATATTGCCCCATACCCCGTTGTTTCGGGCGTGACCGACGTCAAAGTGGGCACCGATTTGGGCGTTCTGGATGTCGGCCATTTTGGTGCGGAGGGCTTCCATCCAGGCGCTATATTCCCCGATCTCGGTTGCAAACTTGCGATCGGGGTCTTTTTCTGGCATCCCCGTTGGGTTGTGTACATTTTCGATGGCCAGGCGAATGCCGGAAGCCACAGCCTCCCGAAACAAATTGTCGTAGACGTCTTCGAATCGACGCCAGAGTTCTGTCGGTTCAGAGTTCATCATCGTGCTTGCCGGTGCCTGGGGAACGTGAACGGTGAAGTGGTGGACGCCAATTCCCCGGGCACATTCGATGTGGGCTTGCAGGGTGGATGCGCCATCGATCTGGTCTGTTTTGGGGTTCCACTGGAGGTTTGGCAAGTGCCAGGAGAGGTAGCACGGACCTCTGTCTCTCAGGGACTGGAGGTGATCTTTCAGGGTTGCGCGGTCATAATCCAGCGTTTTGGGACGAAACTCCAGACAGGCAAGGTCCAGGTCAAGTGTTTCCCGAATGGCTTCGACGGGGTCCCCCTGGATGGACCAGCCCACCGGCAGGATGGGGTCGGGCAGGTCGGGCGGGAGAAGTTGGATTGGGAAGGTCCAGGAGTGAAAGGTTTCAGACCACTGTCCCGATGCGGATCTTTCGAATAGACTCAACCCCGGCAGGTCACCGCTTGCTTTGTCCGGGTCAAGTCCTCTTGTGATGATCTGAAGGCACCGGCCAATCTGGCGGGTCTGATGGAGATGCCGGTGGCCGCATACCAGCAGTTCGATGGGATGGCTTTGAATCCAGTTTTCCAGCCAATTCTGGCTTTCGTGATCCAGGGTTTCGGCAGGGTAGTGGGTGATGAGCACGCAGCCGGAGACTGCTGGATGATTGGCAAGTGTCTGGTCTAGCCACACCCGCTCTGTTTGCGACAGGGTGCCCTGTGAGGTATCCGGAAAAAGATAAAGAAGGTCGTTCTGCAAGATAACACGAGCGCTGGGACTACAGAGAGATGCGAGAAGGGGGAGGGCGTGGGGGCGGCGATGCTCGGAATTGCCAGGTGTGAAAAAGACGGGTGGACGGACCTGTTTCAGGGCATCCAGAAACCGGTGCGTGGCCTGGCTTGTGCCATAGGTTACGATATCTCCTGAAACCGCGAGAAGGTCGGGGTTTTCCCGATTGATGTGGGCCACAGCCCACGCAAGTGCCCGGTGCGCCGGTGTGTTGGGGGTGTCCGAAAGGTGGAGATCGGTGAGTTGTATAAATCGGTGCGTTGGGGCCATTGAGAATCCCGGATTAGCGATGTCGTTTTTTCTCTTTTTCCAGCAATCGGTACGAGGGTTTATGAGGGCAGGGTCTGCGCGTTCCAAGACAGAACGGGGAAACCAGAGTCCATAAAGTATCTCAGATCGAATATTTGTCAAGGGTAGGGGACACTCTATTCTTGAATTATCGAAAAAGAGTGTTATTTTTATCATCCTATCCTGTTCGGGTCTGTGTGGCCGGGGGACAGGGGGATAGGCATACTTCCAGAAAAGAGGTATGCTATTTTTGTTTGCAGGCAAAACGCGTATCGGATCGGATACGTGCGTATCTGATCCGATACAAGGGGC
Source organism: bacterium (assembly GCA_027296045.1). Lineage (GTDB taxonomy): Bacteria > Latescibacterota > UBA2968 > UBA2968 > UBA2968 > JAPUJS01. Next base: position 4,479 of record JAPUJS010000025.1, read on the forward strand.
GTCTGGATTGCAATACGATTGTTGGCGACTGTGATTACAACTATTTGAATTTTATTGGTTTATTGTTTTTCCGTTTTCGACATACGTTTCGGCATACATGTTGCCTTAAG
>JAPUJS010000250.1 GCA_027296045.1 bacterium
TGACAATACGGGGGATGTCGTTGATGTTGTCGACCAGGAAGTTGTGCTTGGTGATCTGGCGGGTGATTTCGATAATGGGGGTTTCCTGGAAGGCGTCGTTGCCCATCATCTGGGTGCCCACCTGACCGGTGATGGCGACCAGGGGGACGGAATCCATTTTGGCATCGGCCAATCCGGTGACCAGATTGGTGGCTCCAGGGCCCGAGGTAGCAATGCACACGCCCACCTTGCCGCTGGCTTTGGCGTAGCCTTCTGCGGCAAAAATTTCGCCCTGTTCGTGGCGGCAAAGGACGCAGCGAATATCGGAGCGCGTGAGGGCCTGGTGGATTTCCATGCTGGCACCACCGGGATAGCCGAAGACCAGGTCCACGCCTTCTTTGACCAGGCTTTGGACCAGGATATCGCACCCGCGCATTTCGCCGGCTTCGTTGGTTAAGGGTTCTTTTGGGGGGGAACTGGCCATGGCGCGTTTCTCCTTCGGGCGGATCGGCAGCGTTTGAACGCTGAGATGGATGGCAAATTTGAAAATAAAAAATTGATTTTATGATAGTTATGATTGGGAAAATATAAGTTTATACAGAAAATTTGTCAACCATGTGACTGTTTCCTTCCGCATAAAAAAAACCGCCGTTGGAGTTGCAACGGCGGGTTGATCGAGTGTGGTATGGGTTCTATCAGCCGCTCCGCCGTTGTATATTCGTGGATACACCTACAAGCTCTGTTACCGAGACGAGCCCGGTAATGAGGATGTCCAGAGCGGTGGAGGCTGTGTTGGGTATCGAAGTCATTCTGTTTTTAACTTTCTTCAAGTGGTGGTAAGAACTCCTGAAAGTATCTATTTGGGGGCTCTTCGTCAAGCAATTTCCTATTTGTCGGCTGTTTCGCCCATTTCTTCGAGCCGGTCGCGGAGTTGGGCGGCTTTTTCAAACTCTTCTTTTTCGATGGCTTCCACGAGTTCTTTTTTGATTTTTTCGGTTTCCGTAAGCGGCTGTTTGTGTTCGAGTTCCTGAATGAGTTCGTCCAGGGCCTTTTGAGACCGCTGCTTTTCGAAGATGAACTCTTCGGCATCGACTTCTTTCAGATTTTCGATTTTTTCCTGGGTTTTTCGGATAATCTGGATCCCGGTTTCATAGTCGTTGTCCTGGGTGGCAATCATGACCCTGGCAACGGCATGAATGCGCAGGATATAGGGCCACCATTTTTCCAGGTTGAGTCGGTCTTTTTCGCGAGCGGCATACCGGTTGATAAAGCGGAACATTTCCATATTGCGCTCGGTATCGCAGATGACCCGGTCGTAGTCCTGAATTTGAAGCAGGAATATGTAGCGCTCATAGAGCATGCGGCTTTCTTCAAAGAGTTCTTCGCAGACCTTGCGGTTTAAGTTGAATCCGCTTTCGGTGCCCCGGTTTGTGATATGATTATCCAGGTTATTTCGGCAAAAATCCAGGATAAACTCTTCGTTGTGGGGTTTTCTTCCGTCGGGCCGCCCGTCCAGTTCCATTTGGAGAATGCCCTGGAAAGCGCCCTGGTCTACCCGAACCTGAATTTTCTCGGTGCCGTTTTCGTCTACCACTTTTCGGATGCTGTTTTCAGGGTCGTAATTCCAGTTTTTGAGAATGGTTCCGATGTCTTCCGTCATATCCCACGATCCTCCACGGTTTGGATCGGGTAATGTGTGTATTTGTCTATCTTCTTTTTAATCCTTGAACGTACTACAGGTCTCAATCTAATGCACTCATGATCGGAATGCAAGAGGATAAAAACCCCTTGCGCTTGACTTTCTACAAGGGGAATCGTACGCTACCGTATCGTGACACACAGGGTTTGAAATAGGGAGGGCTTTTGTCAGGAAAGCGGCACCCAAGCGCCTTTGATGTATCTGGCCAATTTGGGGGCAATTGCTGGATCTGAAGGGTGAGGTTGGGAAGCGCATCTCGATGAAAAAAGGAAAACCAGTGGGGTTTCCCTAATTTTTATGCGCTGAGTCTGATCTCTTCGATTGGACGTCCCAGCCTGGTGAGACGGGGTTGTTCTTCTTCACTTTCTTCGGCAGATGTTGGTTCCGGCACGGGCGGTAGGGTCTGAACCCAATCGAGCTTGCAAAGATTCTGGAGGGCAAACCAGAGAAAAAACAGGCCGGTGATGAGCAGGAAGGCGATAAGAAGGAAGATCATGGAATTTCTCCTGGAGTTGGTTGTGTCTTTTTTTATCGGCGGGTTTGGGACAAGCTTGACCGGTTCGGTAAAATTGGATTGACTTTTGGGTTGTAGAGGTCTATTTTCGGCTGATATAAGTATATGGATATATTGAATATGAGAAGTGTAAGGCGAATGAAGAAATTTTGGAGCCTGTTGGGAATTCTTCTTGTGTGTTTTTGTGGGGGCGTAGAAGGGGCAGCAGATCCACAGATTGAAGCCCTGTTGCAGCAGATCTCACAGGATAGTCTGGAGACGACGGTTCGGCGTATGGTGGCATTTGAGACCCGGTTTATGGGCTCTGATTCCAATGCGGCGGCAACGGTTTGGCTGAAAGACCGGATGGAAGGATTGGGCTATGAGGTACGGTTTGATACCTTTTCGGTCAATGTGGTCCGTCAGGTGCAGGGACAGCAGTTTATCATTCGGGGTTTGCAGCAGTGGAACGTGATCGCCACCCGTCCCGGACGCCTGTTTCCAGACAAGAAGATTGTTGTGGGCGGGCATTATGATTCGATTTCGCTGGACCGGGCCCCCGATGCACAAGATGTGGCCCCCGGGGCGGATGACGATGCGTCGGGTGTTGCAGGCCTGGTTGAAATCGGTCGGATTTTGAGAGATGTGCCTCTGGATGTGACTGTAGAGATTGTCTTTTTCGGTGCCGAAGAGTTAGGATTGATTGGCAGCACACATTATGCAGATGCTGCAAGGGCCCGGGGCGACGAGATTCTTTTGATGTTTCAATTGGATGTGATTGGAAACCGGTCGTCGAGTTTTCCGAACGGATTTACGATTGATACATCAAGCGCCTATATAACAGAAGGGGAACTGCTTGCCCAGGCGGCTGTGGATTATACGGCTGTTCGGGCTTTTCACTCAGGCATCAGCGGCGTGCAGGTGACCAACCGGGGATGTGGGTGTTCCGATCATCAGTCATTTATTGACCGGGGGTATCCTGCCCTGGGTGTTTTTCAGTATTTTCAGAATCCGGCCAGCCACATCAATATGAGTTTTGATACACTGGACAAGGTGGACTATGCACTTGCGGCGGAGATTACCAGGGCGACGCTGGCGGCCAGCATTCAGGTGGCAGGGTTTCCTTCGATCTCGCCCGATTTTGACGGCGATGGACGGGTCGCCTTTTCCGATTTTCTCCTATTTTCCGGCGCTTTTCGTCTGTCGGAGGGTGTGGAGGAATTCGATCTGGACCGGGATGGGTTGGTGGGGTTTTCCGATTTTTTGATTTTCGCGGCCAATTTTGGTCGCCGGTTTGAATGATTTTGGGGGCGTTGTGGTTAGGAGCGGTCTTGTAAATATTCTGAGCCATAACGCAGTGCCCTGAAGGGCGCGTCTACATACAGGCTTGTGGAGAGGGTGTTATGCAGGCAATCGCAGATTTTTTCCAATTGGATGAACGGGGTACGGATTTTCGAACCGAGATCATGGGTGGGGCAACGACGTTTGTCACAATGGCCTATATTGTGGTTGTGAATCCGGGCATTTTGTCCGAGGCGCTCGGTCAAGATTTATTTGGGGAGTTGCTGTTTGCCACATGTGTTTCGGCGGCGGTGGGATCGTTGCTCATGGGCATTTTCGCAAATTATCCTTTTGCGCTGGCGCCCGGAATGGGGTTGAATGCTTTTTTTGCCTATACGGTGGTATTGGGGATGGGGGTGCAATGGGACCTGGCGCTGGGCGTGGTTTTGGGATCGGGCCTGTTGTTTGTGTTGCTCACGCTTTTGCGTGTGCGGGAGGCCATTATTACAGCAGTGCCCAACCCGCTGAAACGGGCGGCGGCGGCAGGGATCGGACTTTTTATTGCCTTTATTGGATTGAAAAATGCCGGGCTGGTGGTGCACAACCCGGTGACGTTGGTAAGTTTGGGGACGTTGCAAACAGGGTCGGTTGGACTGGTGTTGTTGGGGCTTTGGGGCACGGGTGTTCTGATGGTTCGGGGCATTCGCGGTGCCATTTTGCTGGGGGTGGTGGGGGTGAGTGTGCTGGCGATGGTCACGGGTGTTTCGCCACCGCCTACGGGTATTTTAAGCCTTCCGGTTTGGCCCGAGCACCTGTTTGGAGCGGGGGTGAAAAACCTTCCCGGGGCATTTAGCGTGGGTTTGATCGAGGTGGTGTTTGCGTTCTTATTTGTAGATGTATTTGATACCATGGGTACGCTGGTCGGGCTTTCGGAACGGGTTGGATTTCTGGACGATCGAGGGCGGCTTCCCAGGGCAAACCGGGTACTTCTGGCCGATTCTCTGGGAACTGTGGTGGGCAGTATTTTTGGAACGTCAACGGTGACGACCTATATCGAAAGTGCTTCGGGGATTTCGGCTGGTGCCCGGTCGGGGTTGGCCAGTGTGGTGACCGGGCTTCTGTTTGTTGGAGCTCTGTTCTTTACCCCCTTGATACAGGCTGTTCCAACTTTTGCGACGGCTCCGGCCCTTATTGTTGTGGGGGTGCTGATGATGGCTCCGGCCGCCCGGGTGGACTGGGAAGAGATGTCGGATGCACTGCCGGCATTTCTCACCTTGATCGGGATTCCATTGACGTTTAGTATTGCAGATGGATTGGCACTGGGGTTGGTGGCTTTCCCCATTGTAAAGCGTCTTGGCGGAAAGGGGGATGAAGTCCATCCGCTGGTAGACGTGCTGGCCTGTATTTTTATAGCGAAATATCTTTTTATGAATTGATTTTGTGTTAATTTTAAGAGAATGCGTTACACGAAGGGTGTGGTTTGGAGAGATCATACCCGAGCTTTTTGACGGCGGATAACCGGAGACGGTGGACCGATGAATGTCTTGATTGCAGATGACGACAAGCTGATTTTGGAAACCATCCGGAAATATGTGGATTATCGGGGAGATGTATCTTTCCTGGCAAGCGATGGAAGTGAGGCGCTGGCGGTGATGAAGAAAGAATCCATCGATCTGGTGATCACCGATATTCAGATGCCGGGCATTAGCGGGTTTGAATTGATGAAGACCATCAATGAAGAACGCCCGGAACTGCCGGTGATTATTATTACGGGCTATGCAGAAATGGAAC
>JAPUJS010000251.1 GCA_027296045.1 bacterium
AAACTGAACGCCGCAAAAGACCTGTTTCAAAAAATCGGCTCTGCAGCCGCAGTCGTCGTCCACAAAGGCACAGTCATTGTCGCCTGGGGAAACGTCACAAAAACTTACCTGACCCACTCCATCCGTAAAAGTTTCCTCAGCGCCCTCTACGGCATCCATGCAAACGATGGCCGAATCGCCCTCAACAAAACCCTCAAGAGCCTGAACATCGACGACATCCCCCCATTGACCGCTGTGGAGAAAAAAGCCCGCGTGATGGACCTGCTCAAAGCCCGCTCCGGCGTCTACCACAGCGCTGCGGCTGCCACACCTTCCCAGCACAAATCCAAACCCCGAAGAGGTCGTTATCAACGCAACGAACACTGGTTCTACAACAACTGGGACTTCAACGTCCTGGGCACCATCTTCGAACAGGAAATCGGCACCAACATCTTCACCGATTTTTACCACCGAATCGCAAGGCCCATTGGCATGGAACACTATCTACCGCGGCTGGGAACCTACCATCTACAACCCGAATACTCCATCCACCCGGCTTATCACATCCGAATGTCGGCCCTCGATATGGCCCGGTTCGGTCTGCTATATCTACACAAAGGCAAATGGATGAACCAGCAAATCATCCCGGAATCCTGGGTGAAAAAAAGCACCCATGCCTATTCGGAAACCGGTTCTCCCCCATTCGGATACGGCTATATGTGGTGGGTCAACACAAACGGCCCTCTGGCAGATCTCGGAAGATTTTCCGCTCTGGGATTTGGCGGACACTGCATCGAAGTGCTGCCCGGCGCAGACCTGGTCTTCGTCCACCGCGTGGATACTGACAACAGAAAGCGTGTCGAAAACAAAGATCGCGACAGCCTCCTCCACGAAATCCTCAAAGCCCATCCAGATTTCGCGAACGATTAAAAAGCGATGGACACGAAACTACATGACCAGCATGTACATTCGCGCCATTCGGTCGATTCAAAAGCCGATCCCGAATCCAACTGTCACGAATCGAAACGGAAGTCGTTTTTCTGAATCAAGAAAGAGACTTCATCCCGCTGATATAAAATAAGGACATCCCATGTCGAAAACATACGATACCATCATTGCAGGTGCAGGTTCGGCAGGTGCCATCCTCGCCACCCGGCTCACCGAAGACCCCAACCGCTCTGTCTTATTATTGGACGCAGGTCCGGACTTCCCCGATGCCGACCAGCTCCCCGAGGAAATCAAGTATGGCTACGGCCGGGATCGCAACATCTGGGCCCGGGCATTCGGTCCGGAAACCCAATACGGTTGGGGATATCGGGCTCGGGCCACCGACAGCAACCCCCATATGTTCGTACCCCGGGGCAAAATCGTCGGTGGCTCCAGCGCTGTAAACGCCCAGATCTTTCTCCGGGGCGTGCCGGAAGACTACGACACCTGGTCCTCCGAAGGAAACGACAAATGGAGCTTTGAAGAACTCCTCCCCTACTTCTGTAAAAACGAAACCGATCCCGACTTTGACGATCCCTACCATGGCACCGATGGTCCCATCCGTGCGAGGCGGTTCAAACCCGAAGAATGGACGCCCGAACAGGCCGCCTTCTACACCGCCTGTCGATCTGCCGAATACCCCGATTGTCCCGATCACAACGACCCCGACTCCACCGGCGTCGGTGCCCTGGCCCTCAACAACCCGGGCGGCATCCGCCAGAGCACGGCCCTTTGCTACCTCAGCCAGGCACGTCAGCGTCCCAACTTAACAATCCAGGCAGACAGCATGGTCCACCGCGTACTCCTCGAAGGACACCGGGCAGTTGGCCTTAGAGTCGAACACAACAGCAACACCTCCGACATCTACGGCAACGAAATTCTCCTGTGCGGAGGCGCCATCGGCTCACCCCAAACCCTCATGCTCTCCGGCATCGGCCCTGCCGACCACCTCGAAGAGATCGGCATCCCCGTTATGCACCATCTCCCCGGCGTCGGACAAAATCTGAGAGACCATCCCCAGGTACCCGTAACCCTCCGCGCAAAAGAAGCCTACCTGACCGACGGCACCGAGCCCTGGCTACAGGTCGGCCTCCGCTACACGGCCTCCGGCTCTACCCTGCGCAACGACATGTTTATTCTCCCGAGTGCATTTGCCACAAAAGAAGGATACATGATCGCATCCAACTCCAAACCCCTGGGATTTTGCATCACCGCCTGCATCTACCTGGCCGTCGGCGCTGGTGAACTCAAACTCACCTCCACGGACCCGCACGTACAGCCAGCCCTGGACTACAACTACCTGGCAGAAGCTTTCGACCGGGAGCGCCTCCGTGAAGCCATACGCATCATTGTCAACCTGACAAACCACGCCGAATTCAAAAAACTCATCGAAGAACGCATCAGCCCCAAAGATGCCGACCTGGCCACAGACGACGCCCTGGACGCCTGGATGAAACGCAACGTCTCCACCAGCCACCACATCTCATCCACCTGCAAAATGGGCTCAGACCCGATGGCCGTAGTCGATCAATACGGCAAGGTCCACGGCATCGAAAACCTTCGCGTAGCCGACGCCTCCATCATGCCCGACTGTCCTCGCGCCAACACCAACGTGACCTCCATGGTCATTGGGGAGCGCGTAGCGAACTTTATGCGATAAACCAGAAAACAGATAGGATCTGTTTTGAGTCTGATTAGGAACCACTAGGACCACCAGCGATCAACTCCTGAACCTGTTGGGCCGCAGCCGCCCGGGTGTGAACCATGCCAAAACTTGAACACGTCAACACAACCGACCTGAAAGATGCGATCCGATTGGGATGCCGGACCATGCAGAACGTCTTCAACGCCGACGACGACCAGACCCCATTCTTCCGCTCGACCCTTCGGCCCGATGTCGCACTGGCTTTCAGCCCCGCGCACAGTGAATCCCACGTCCCCGGCCGACATTTAAACGCCCTTTTAAATGCAGAAGATGCCGCGGAAATCCACCTCGATGAAGCAGCCGTCCAGAAACACCGGAACGCGGCTTTTCTTTCCTACAGCGGCCCCGTAGCCCTGCCGCTCAACCGCCAGACCATCGGCGGGACACCGGTCAACTTCTCTCCACACAAC
>JAPUJS010000252.1 GCA_027296045.1 bacterium
CATGGGCCGTGCAGCGCTTCTGTATTCCAGAATGAGTACGACAGGGATGACGAAACGTTCACGATCCGCAGTGTCTCCTTTCAGCGCCGCTATTTGGACAAAGATGGAGAATGGCAAACCACCAATAGTTTGAAGGTGAACGACATTCCCAAAGCGGTTCTGGTGCTGAACAAGGCCTATGAGTTTTTGACTTCAAACGGCCAACAGGAAGTAGAAGCAGAAGTTGAAGGTTAAAAAAAAGCCGACGGAGCATTCCGTCGGCTTTTTTTATTTTGGGATCCCGTTTGATCGATTGGAAAAAACACTGGTCAGAAGGTTACCCATCTTCCGAAGGGAACGTCTGCCCTCCAGGCGTCGGTGGTGGTGTGGGGAAAGGTAAGACAACAGGGGGAGGGGAAATCGGTTGTTCTGCGGCCTGCGCTTCCTCATTTTGGATCTCTTCAAGCGGTTTATGCAAGGCTTTTTTGATCAATACGCCGGCTTTAAAATAGCTCTTTTTCCGGGCAGGAACGTAAACGATTTCTCCGGTCCTGGGATTTCGTGCAGCAGGTTTGGGCTTGGTATCTTTTACGCCCAAAACGCCAAAGCCTCGGATCTCGATTCGGTTTCCAGCGATCAGACTTTCGCGCATAGCCTTAAACAGGGTATCTACTACCTCGTAGGCAAGTTGTTTTCTGACCCCAAGGCGTTCTGAAATTTTCAGGGCCAGGTCTTTTTTTGTCGTGGTCATCCAGACCTCCCGGTGTGAAGGGAAAACAAGCAACGGATATAATATAGATTCAAACCGGGGATGGACGCAAGATAAAAATTAACCAGTACATACACTTATTTTTGTGAACATAAGAAAGGGAATATTTTCACTTCACAATTTACTAATTGATTGTTTTTTAATAAGTTGATTTTAAAGTGAGAAACATGTTGATTTTTAATAAGTTACTTGAAAATGACCATTTACCTTGACAATTCATGAGGCCGCTTTAGTTTAGGATCCACCAGAGCAGTAGTCTTCCGGTCGGTTCGATTGGAAGGACATCCTGGTATCGAAAAAAAGCGAACTCATCCTCAGATTTTCTGCTGAGAGGGTTTACACTTGAAATTGGAGGGGAGCGGTATGCCACACCCTGTAGAAGGTCGGGCGCTTCTGATGATTTGGGACGGCCTCCGACCCGAATTCATCCGACCCGAGCTAACACCAAACCTCTGTGCACTGGCCGAGGGCGGGGTCCGGTTTCAAAACCACCACGCGGTCTTCCCGTCCGAAACCCGGGTCAATGCTTCGAGTATTTCCACGGGATGTTATCCGGCCCGCCACGGCGTGGTTGGAAATTCTCTTTATGTGCCGGCTGTGGACGCCAAACGAAGTGTGAACACCGGCGACCACAGGGTTTTGCAGGCACTACAAGATCAACCCGAGGGGCTGCTGAGCGTGCCTTCCTTGGGGGAAAGACTGGCCGTCCTGGGGCTTCCCTTAGCCGTTGTCAGTTCTGGATCTCCCGGGTCTTCTTATTTGCTTAACCCCACAGTGAATGGCGTGATGGTCAATGTGCGGGGTGTGGTGATGCCTGAGCCTATTGAGCAAGATCTTGTGCAACGGTTTGGGCAATTTCCGGAAGCAGGCATACCGGCAAGTGGGTGGAATGACTATGCTGTTCAAGTAGTGTTGGAAGAGGTCTTTGAGAAAGCGTATCCTATCATGGTGCTCTGGCTGTGTGATCCGGATATAACCCAACATCAGGAGGGGTTGGGAAGTCCGATGTCGTTGCAAGCAATTCGCGAAAATGATAATCGTTTGGGGCGGATTGCAGAACAGGCTAAAAAAAAGGGGATTCACCTGTTGGTAGGATCCGACCATGGGTTTTCCAGTCTACGAGATCCTGTGAAACTGGATGATCTGTTTCGGCAGGCCGGTCTGCAAGAAGATGAGCTGGTTTCTGTATCTGGTGGCATCCATGCAATCGGCAAAGGGAAAGAGAAAATGGGAAAGCTTGTCCAGTGTTTGCAGGAGCAGTCCTGGTGTGGGCCCATTTTTACGCCGGGAAGTCGAGGCGGGTGGGAAGGGTGCTTTCCAGGTACGTTTTCCCAGGAGCTCGTTTTTTTGTCACACGAAATTCGAAGCCCCGATATTGTCTATTCCCGTGTCTGGTCGGATGAATCCAATGACTTTGGAATTGCGGGTATTTCATTCGGGAAATCGGGGGTTGCAACCCACGGTACCTGCAGTCCCTATGATATGAGAAATGTGCTTATTGCTGCGGGGCCCAAATTCAAGGCCGGGATGGTTTCCAGTCTGGCTAGCGGGAATGTAGATTTGGTCCCTACACTGTTTTCACTGTGTCATTTGCCGGTTGCAGAAGAAGTAGATGGGCGGGTTCTGGAAGAGGCAATGAAAGGCGGACCTGATCCGGAGGCGGTTTCGCAACAGCAAATCAGGCCTTCCGTGTCTTTGCCTGGAGATTTGGGGGAGTATCGGTTGGAAATCTGGGAGGTGGAAGGCACACGCTACCTGGCAAAAGGGTGGAAGGAGGCACCGCCTGCCTAAGCCAGTGCCTCTTCCCGAAGTTCGGTCAGGGCGTCGACCAGGGTGTCGATTTCCGAAAAACTGTTGTAAATGTGGGTAGACACACGCTGTGTACAGTTCTGTCGATTCTGAGAGACGGGGGTGGTGATGCGGTAGCGGTCGTAGAGGACTTGCCCAAGAGGAAGGCCGTTGAATCCTTCCAGTTGAAATGTAGATAACAGGCCGCTCATTTCCGGATGGGTGGGCGTGACCAGTTTCGCCCATTCTGTCTGGCCCAGCTTTTGGCGAAGGTAGGATGTCAGTTGCTTGCCCCGGGCAAGAATCCGATCCTTCCCGATTTCATTCTGAAAGGCAATGGCGTCGGCAACGGTTGCAAAACATGCCAACTCTCGCGTTCCGATGTGGGAAAGTTGCCACAGAAAAGGCTGGCCGTTGATCTGCAATTGGCCGTCTTCCGTGCGAGTAGCCCCATTCTGGTTATATCCCCAACTCACAGCAATGGGCTGAAGGAGGTCCTGCACTTCGGAGCGGGCATACAGAAAACCCGTGCCTTTGGGGGCACAGAGCCATTTGTGACAGTTGCCACCATAGAAATCCACACCATATGTTTCCAGGTCGAGGGGGATCATACCGGGGGCATGGGCGCCGTCGATGGCGATGAGTGCGCCATGGTGATGGGCCAGATCGGCAAGTTTCTGGACGGGGGTAATCAACCCTCTCTGGGAAGCAATGTGGCTACAGACCAGCAGACGGGTTTTGTCGCTGATCTCTTTTCTGAAAGCATCGACAATTTCCTGGGGGTCGGAAGGAGGGATGGGGATGGTCGCCCGCTTTATGGTAAGGCCCCAGCGCTGGGATGCATGGTGAAGGCAGTTGTCAATGGCACCATATTCCTGGTCGGATGTCAAAATCTCGTCCCCAGGCTGCCAGGTCAGCCCCAGCACAACATGGTTGATGGCAATGGTCACATTGGTGACAAAGGTCAGATTCTCGGGAGGGGCGTTTACAAACTGCGCGAGGCATTTTCGGGAGGAAGCCACTGCTTCGTTATGGATCTTCCGATTTCTGGTTGGATTTCCTTCCAGGGCTTCCATTCGTTGGACCAGGGCCTCAAAAACGGGTCTGGCCTGTACGCCCCAGGATCCGGTGTTCAGATAAATTTCTCCGGGAGAAACCATGAATTGCTGGGTAATCCCTTGCCAGTAGACTTCATCCTGGGCGTTGGTAGACGGCTGTATGCTTGACACAAAGACCTCCAGATGTGAAAAAAAAAGGCTACCCAAAAATAGGGGCATCAACGGTGAGATCCAAGGAATATTTAAGGATGGAAAATTGAAAGTCAAAGGCGTCATTTTCGACCTGGACGGAACCATCTATCTCGGAGATCGTTTGATCCCTGGGGCAGATAAGGTCGTTCAAACACTGAGAGAGCAGGACAAGCAGGTTGTGTTTCTGTCGAACAAACCCATCGAACCCCGATCGGCCTATGCTGAGAAGTTAACCCGTTTGGGAATTCCGACCCCCACGGACGATGTGATTAATTCCTCTCAGGTCGCCGCAGATTTTTTTGCAAGAGAAATGGCGGGGGCCCGGGTGTTCTGCATCGGGGAGCCTCCTTTACTCAAAGAACTGGATGATGCCGGTTTAGAGCAGGCTCAGCGTCCGGAACACACAGATCTGGTCCTGATTTCACTGGATCGGGATCTGTCTTATGACAAGATTCATTTTGCATACCACGCCGCAAAAGCCGGCGCCAAGGTGTGGGCAACCAATCCCGACCTGGTATGTCCAATGCCGGATGACGAAATCATCGATGCAGGGGCCACCATCGCTGCCCTGGAAGCCCTGTTGCGCCGTCCGATAGACGGGTTGATTGGCAAACCTTCTCAAATGATGGTACGCACAATTCTCGAGCATATGGGATTACCCTCGCAAGCGTGTCTGATGGTTGGCGATCGCCTGGAAACCGATATTGCGATGGGAAAGGAGGCAGGTATGACGGCGGCTCTGGTATTAACCGGCGTTACAAAAAGGTATATGTTGGAAGGAAACCCGGTGCAACCTGACTATGTACTGGAAAGCGTCCAGGGGGTACTGGGGCTCTAAACCCGTGGGATACCCGAAATTTCCTGCAGGGTGGAAAATGTTATATATTATTATTTGAGCAATTTTTCAATTATAATGATTTCTTTTTATGACGGAACCCTTCTAAACACATGAGAGTTCTCACAGACACTCAAATCCAGGATATCGTCTAAGCTATTGAAATTTCGTGCCTAAGTCTGTTTCTGATCTTTCAGGTTTTGTGGCACAGGGATTGCGAAAGAACCCTATGGGTTTTCTTTCAGGCGTTTATGAGGGGATCAAGCATGGTTCGATTTTTGGGAGGGCGGCCGATCCTTTGGATTGGCGTCCTTGTGGCAGTCCTTTTGGGGAACGGGTGTGGGGGAGATGACCAAAGTGCGCCTGGGATCGTGGTTGGTTCTGTTCCAGATGGCTCTTCCGAGGTACAGCCGGCATCTTCCAATGCTTCCCAACAGTTTCAATTGGCCTTTCAGACGCTGGCAATTGGTTTTGATACCCCCTGGGATCTTGCGCTTTCCCCGTCCGGGGAACTCTGGGTGACGGAAAGACGAGGAATTGTTTCTCGTGTAGACACTTCCAGTGGGCAGATTACCCCCCTGGGTTCGATCCCCGATGTTTTGGAACGAAGTGAAAGTGGGTTAATGGGGATGGCTTTTCACCCCGATTTTCCCGCAGCCCCTCTGGTGTATTTTGTCCATTCCTATGACCGAGGCGGGGAGATTATCCGAAACCGGCTGGTACGGATGCGCTACGATGGCAATTCCTTGCACTCCCTGGAGGTGCTGTTGGACGATATTCCGGGAAACCTGAACCACAACGGCTCCCGACTGGTGGTGGGACCCGACCGCATGTTGTATTTTTCTACCGGCGATGCTCAGGCCCCTAATCTGGCCGTTGAACTGCTCTCCCTGGGCGGCAAAATTCTGAGGGTAGACCTGGATGGGAAGGTGCCGACGACCAATCCCTTTGGGACCGAGGTATTTTCCTTTGGCCACCGCAATCCACAAGGACTGGTGTTTCACCCACAGACCGGGGAATTGTTCAGCACCGAACACGGCCCGAGTGATAACGATGAAGTCAATCGGATTGTGAGAGGCAGAAATCATGGATGGCCGGAAGTACACGGTTTCTGCCAGGATGAAGATGTGCCGGGTCTTGCAGAAGCACAATACTGTCGGGAAAACAATGTGGTTGAACCCTTGATTGCCTGGACGCCAACCATTGCGCCATCTGGATGTGATTTTTATTTTGGCACTGCCATTCCAATCTGGAATGGCAGTCTGTTGATGACAACGTTGAGGCAATCTGCATTGTATCGCCTCACGTTGAACAGTGATGCAACATTCATTGCCAGCCAGGAGGTGTTATTTGAGGGGCAATTCGGGCGGTTGCGCGATGTCCTGGTGGGGCCGCGGGGTGAAGTTTATCTGGCCACAAGCAACCGGGACGGCCGAGGCACGGTTGCCGGTGCCGACCGGATCATTCGAATTCAGGGGGCACCCTGAGTCAGGGGTTAGGCCCCAGATCGTTTGATAGGTTCGACGAGGTAGAAAAAAGAACTGCGCACCAGAAATCTGGAGACATGGGTATCCATTGGAAACCGTGTCTTTTTTTGTCTCTAAACTGCTGGCTTTAATCGATCTTGTATCGATACGCTTTGTGTATTAACTTGGTGTCTGGATGCACCCAGGGACTTCATCCTTGCATATTGGTTCAGGTGACAATATCTCTGTGGCTATTCTGTTGACATATGTGACAATTTTTTGGTCAATTATTTAAGTTATTGTATAATATATATTTATGGTTTTATGATTTTTCATGTGTCAATTATTTTGTCGATTTGGGTAATTGTCTAGCAACAGGCTGTGTCTGAATTTGAGATTTTAAGTATTGTTTTTTCAGGCTTTGAGTATCAAGCTGCCGTTGACTCCGATTTCAGGCACAGGTGTTGCAAAGACACCAGGACAGACCGCTGATATATTCAAATTGGGGAGTTTCTCAATGAATGGCCGCCACAAAATTCTGATCGTTGACGATGAACCTGACATTCTGGATTCTCTTGCCCTGTCTTTGGACATGGACTACAATGTGTTAACAGCAGAGGGAGGCGTCGAAGGGCTTGCGTTGCTGGAAGCACACGAGATTGCCTTGATTATTTCAGACCAGCGAATGCCTACAATGATGGGTGTAGAATTTTTGGAACGGTCGGAGAAAATCGCCCCCCAGGCCATTCGCATCATGTTGACCGGATTTTCGGATTTTGACGCCATTGTGGAGGCCATCAACAAAGGGAAAATTCATCAGTATATCTCCAAACCCTGGGAGCCCAGGCAATTGGAGATGGACATACGGCGAGCGATCGAACATTATGAAATCCAGGTTGACCTGAAAAGGCGTATGGACGAACTCGAAGCCCTCTGCGAAATCGGACGAACCATCACTTCGGAGCTGGACCCCGAGCGGGTGATCCAGAAAGTACTGGATGGGGTGGTCGACACCCTGGGGTTTGATCGGTCTTTTTTGATGCAGGTAGATCACGAGGCCGGAGTGTTGCGTGGGTGTGGGGCTTCGGGTGTGGCAGCAGAGGACCGGGAGTTTGTCTTAAGACTGCAATACGATCTGACCCAATACGATATTGCCCCCGTTGTTACGGTAAAAGAAAACTTGCCCATTCTGGTAAAAAATGTGGACGCCGGACCCATCTCACTGGACAAGGCATTGGTTCAACATCTCGGGATTCGTTCTTTTGTTTCGGTTCCCCTTCAGGTAGGGGAACAGGGGATTGGTGTTCTGGTGGCCGGGCGGGAAAATCCAGAGGAGCAGGTGACCGAGCACGACCAGAGGCTGCTGGTGGGATTTGCAGACCAGGCGGCAATTGCTCTGGAAAACGCCCGGCTTTATGGAGAAGCCCTGGAAAAACAACGTCTGGAAAAGGAGGCCGCTGTAGCAGGGCGCATTCAAAAATACCTGTTGCCGGAGGAATTGCCCGATATTTCAGGCTTTCAGATTGCACGCGTCAGCAGACCCAGTCGGTGGGTCAGCGGAGATTATTACGATGTCGTAGCCGATGGAAAGGACAGGATCTGGATTGCCGTTGGAGACGTAGTGGGCAAAGGGATGCAGGCCGCGTTGACCATGGCCACTTTGCGTGCTCTTTTTCTGTCGGAAGTGGAACACGAGGCTTCTCTTCCGGCCATGATGACACGGATCAGTCAGGGCCTGTTTCGGGCGACTGCCCCCGAGGTTTTCGCAACTTTCTGTTTTGGGGTTATCGATTCGGACCGGGGCCTTTTCCGGTTTGTAAACGCAGGACATCCGCTGCCGATTCTGGCAAGATCTGACGGGACGGTTATCGAGCTCGAAGGTGCAGGTTTCCCGGCTGGAATGGACCCGGTTCTCTGGGCGGGAACGGAATATCTGGAACAGCAAGTCAGCCTCTCTGCCGGGGATGTGCTGGCGTTGTTTAGCGATGGGGTGACGGAGGCAGGGGTTGGCAATAGCGAAGATTGTGAACTTTTTGGGGAAGATCGGTTGATGGATGCCATTCAAGAAGCCCGTCCCAGGGGCGCCGAAGCCGTGAAAGATGCCGTTTGCGCCGCAGTCGATCGCTTTGCGGGAACCCCATCTTCTGACGATGATCTGACACTGGTGGTGGTCGAAGCCTTATAACCGAAGGAGATTTGATGGCAGGCGACAGGCACCTCATATTGATTGTGGACGACGAACCAGAAATCCTGGATTCGCTTCATCTTGCTTTCGAGGCCGACTATACCGTGCGAACCGCTCAAAGTGGCCGTGAAGGGCTTCGGGTCCTCCAGGATGAATCTGTGGTGGTCATTATTGCAGACCAGCGTATGCCCGGGATGGACGGCACCGAGTTTTTGACCCAGGCGATGGCGGTTTCTCCCAAAAGTATTCGGGTGATGCTGACCGGATATACGGATATTGACCCCCTGATTGAAGCGGTCAATGCAGGCCAGATCTATCGCTATATCTCAAAGCCCTGGGAGCCAGAAGAGATCAAACTGGAGATCCAGCAGGCGGTTGAAAAATATGAGATGGCCGAAGAATTGGAGAAACGGTATGCCGAAATTACCCGATTGAACGTTGAATTGGAGGAAGCCAGGCAGAAGCTGGAAAAGGAAAATGTGCAGTTGCGACAGGTGGCACAGCAGCGATTTCGGTTTGATGGATTGGTTGGAAACAGCCAGGCGATGGATCAGGTGTATGGCCTGATGGACAAGGTGTTTCAAAGCAAGGTAACGGTGTTGCTGACCGGCCAGACCGGGACGGGAAAGGAGTTGTTGGCCAAATGTATCCACTTCAATGGCGATCGCAAGGAAGGCCCATTTGTGGCTCAAAACTGCGGGGCTTTGCCGTCAGAGCTTCTGGAGAGTGAGCTCTTCGGCCACCGAAAAGGGGCATTCACCGGCGCCGTCGAAGACCGACCGGGGCTGTTTGATGCAGCAGATGGCGGCACCGTGTTTTTGGACGAGATCAGCGAGACTTCTCAGGCCATGCAGGTGCGTCTGTTGCGCGTACTGCAAGAGGGAGAGATTCGGCGCGTTGGAGAAAGCCACGATCGGTCGGTGGATGTGCGGGTCATTGCCGCAACCAACCAAGACCTGACGGCTGAAGTGGCGGCTGGCAGGTTTCGAGAAGATTTGTATTATCGGCTGAATGTGTTTCCGATTTGCGTGCCGCCTCTCAAGGACCGTCTGGAAGACGTTCCGGCTCTTACCGATCACTTTCTCAACATTTTTGCTTCCGATAGACGGGTCCAATTCAGTCCCGAAGCTATGGATCTTCTGTGCCGGCACACATGGCCCGGAAATGTCCGGGAATTGGAGAACGAAATTCAGCGTGCTCTGCTCATTGCGGGGGAAAGAGATCGAATCCTTCCCGGGGACCTGTCTGAGACGATCCGAGGGGAAGCCGGAATCGGGAGCGGTGTGCGAAGGACAGGTACGTTAAAGAGCGTGGTCGTACAGATTGAAAAAGAAATGATTGCCAATACGTTGAAGCGAACTGATGGCAATCGAACCCATGCCGCACGGGCACTTGGCATCAGTCGGTGGGGGTTGGTGCAAAAGATTGAAAAGTATGAAATTGATGGGTAGTCCGATTGTCTGAATATGTTGAGCGAATCTATACGCCACACCTTATAGGGTTCTTTATGAATGCAGCCGACCAGGAAATTGCCCGTCTGAAGCGGGAGTTGGACGAGACCAAGCAGGCGCTTGAAGACGCACAAAGTCAGATTCAGGGAGCAAACAGGCTCAAGGCGCAGTTTCTTGCCACCATGTCCCACGAATTACGCACCCCAATGAATGCCATTCTCGGATTTACCCGGTTGGTCTTGCGGCGGGGTTCCGAGCAGTTATCGAACCGGAATCGAGAAAACCTGGAAAAGGTCAAGCTGAGTGCCGACCACCTGCTCGCCCTGATCAATGACATATTGGATTTATCGAAAATCGAGGCCGGTCGGGTCGAAATCGTGTCTGATAACTTCGACCTCCAGGCCTTGCTGCAAAGCTGCAGCGCTACCGTTGGACCGGCCCTGGGGAAAGCCGGGGTAGATCTGGTAGTCGAGGTGGACGAAGTGGATCGAAGGGTTTGCTCCGATGAAGCCCGGTTGCGCCAGATCTTGATTAATTTGCTCAGCAATGCGCTCAAATTTACCGAAGCCGGCAAGGTTGTCCTGAAGGCAGAAAGGGTTGAGGATGACCTCGTGATTCAGGTGCTGGATACGGGTATCGGGATTGCACCAGAAGACCTGAAATACATCTTCGACGAGTTTCGACAGGTCGACGGTTCCAGTACTCGGAAATATCAGGGGACGGGATTGGGGCTTTCGATTACCAAAAAACTGGTGGACTTGCTTGGGGGGCAGATCACGGTCGAAAGCGTCGCAGGCGAGGGCACGACCTTTACGGCTATCATACCAGGCGTTTACATCCTGAACCAGGTTTCTACTCCTCCCTCGAGCCCTTCTCCTCCATCCGCCGTAGACGGGCAGACTGTGGTTGTGATCGACGACGATCCCATGGTGGCGGTGCTGTTGCGAGAGGAACTTGACGAAATCGGGTATCGGGTCGTGAGCGCACCGAATGCGGACGAAGGGGTTGCTCTGGTGAAAAAATTGAAACCCCTGGCCGTGACGGTAGACATTATTATGCCCGGGAAAGACGGGTGGGAGACGATTTCCATGTTAAAAGGCGATCCCGACACCCGCGACGTTCCCATTATTGTATTGTCGGCGTCCGACAACCGGGAATTGGGTCTTCAAATGGGCGTGCTGGATTACCTGGTCAAGCCCATCGATCGGGCAGCGCTGGTTTCGGCACTTGAGCGGATCCCTAAAACAGATCTTCAGGACGTTCTGGTCGTGGATGACGATCCAACCGTCGTGGAATTGCTGGTGAGCATGTTAGAACTTGGCGGGTTCAAGGGGCGGAGTGCAGAGAATGGGGAGAAGGCGCTGGTTGAGATTGAAGCCCAGGTGCCAGGTGCCATCTTGCTCGACTTGATGATGCCGGTTATGGATGGGTTTCAGGTGATCGAACACCTGCAGGCCCACCCGGATTGGTAGCACATTCCGGTTATTGTGGTGAGTGCCAAGGATTTATCCAGGGACGAACATGAATTTCTATACAGCCGGGTCAGTCAGGTGGTGCAGAAGGGAAATATCGATCCGGATGACCTGGGAGAGACGCTAAAAGACCTGCTTTGGCGGTATCAGAAGTGAAGCAGGCTCCGCA